>NZ_JBNOKM010000013.1:0-251628 GCF_050171015.1 Paenibacillus sp. TC-CSREp1
GTCGCTCCCGTCGGGCCTGTTGCACCGGCAACGCCTGTCGCTCCCGTCGGGCCTGTTGCACCGGCAACGCCTGTCGCACCAGCCGCACCTGTGGCTCCCGTAGCTCCAGTTGCTCCTGTTGTACCAAGAATTTCACCCAGCAATTCCGAAGAAACTAAACGATGAGCTGTCACCAGAGAGCCAGTGCTGCTCTTCCCCCACACAGATATTTGAACAGGATCATTAAACTGAGCTGTTGTAGTGAAGGTGAATTCAAAGGCATCTAAATCGGCAAAGTAATTGTTTGTTATTACTTGATTTGGTGCAATATTAAAAGTTTGACTGACATATTGAATCCTTGTTCCGCCATTCATATAATATCCTTGAATTAGTACAGTCGAGGCTGTAGCATCGCTTCGATTATCAATTCTAACCGTTACAGTTTGCGTCGGCCTTACACCACTAACAGCATTATTTTCAATTGGCCCTGTCGATAAAAAACTCATCGCCTTACTCCCTTCTTTGAAAAAAATTACCTTTTAAGAATTGGATATTGTTTTTTCGTGCTCCACTACCCGATGTGCATCTACCAATTCTCCTGACGCCTGTTTTCCCCATACTGAAATTCCGACATCTCCCACATTTGCCTCGCTTATTTCAAAAAGAAACTCAAAGGCATCTAAATCCGCAAAATAATTACGAGTCAATGCTTCATTAGGAGCAACACTAATCAGTTCACTCACATACAACGTTCTTGTTGTATCTAGCATATACCCCTGCACCGATACGATTACCGCATCTACAGCTGCTGCCCGACTCACAAATCTAATGGTTACCTGCTTTGTCGGTCTAACTCCGGAAACGGCAGTATTCTCAATCGGTCCAGTTGACAAAATTGTCAATTCCCCATCCCCCTTCTTCTGTGAACCTCTTACTACAGCAGCAATGCTCTACTCAAGACTTAATAATCATATTCCAGTACAGAAACAAAGGTTTGGGTAAAAACAGGGATAATTCGCCTTAATTACAACTTTTATTTGCAATTTCCACCTAAACGCCTCCATCCCGAATTAGAGCGTGTCTTGAAACCTACTAAGTGCTCTTTTACCGCCTTTTCGCCCCCTGCTGCTTCACTTTCCCTTGACGTGCCCGGCACGCATGCCGAAAACTTCCTTGATTAGAACGAAAATTCAGAAAAATTAAAAAGCTGGCGTCAGCATATCACCGACGTCAGCTTCCATAAATGAATTAAATCATCGCCTGTACTTATTGCGACTTGTTAAACGCTTTGTTTTTATCAAAAAAACGGGCATTGTGAGAGGAAACACCTGCCATATTCGGGGCAGAGGGGTCCAAATATGTTTTTGCACTGTTAACTGCAAGGACTGCGTCAGAAAAAGCGCCTGCGATCAGTCTGAATTTGCTTCCATAAGTAATAAAGTCACCTGCACCAAATATCCCGGGAATACTTGTCCGCATACGTGCATCAACCCTTACTCCATAATCATCCTGCTCTAATCCCCATTGCGCAAGTTGACCGAAATCACGATCATACCCATGGCATACAAAAATCTCGTCGATGTCTAGTTGCGTAATCTCTCCATTCTCTACCTGAGTAACCTCTACCCGCTCTATATGCTCTCCCGCCCCGTATAAACGAGAGAGAGAATAGGGTGTCATTACCCGAACCATCGCTTTCATCTGGGCAACAGGTAACTCATGTGCACTGAACTGATGTTGTCTGTGAATCACGGTCACTTCGGAAGCGATTGGAGTGATCTCATTCGCCCAATCGACGGCCGAGTTTCCTCCACCTGAGATTAGAACACGCTTTCCAGCGAATCTTGACAGATCAGTGATCGTGTAATGCAAATTGGTCAGTTCATATCGATTAGCGCCTTCAATATCAAGCTTCTGTACCTGAGTTATGCCTCTTCCCGCACATAATATGATTGTTCTTGTATAATGCAGCTCCCCTGTTTGAGTAGTGAGCACAAAAATCCCATCTTCACGCCGTTGCATCTGATCTACTTGTTGCCCGTAAACGATGGTTGGTTCAAAGGTTCGTGCCTGAACCTCCAGTGAATGAATCAGCTTCTCACAGCGAACTGGCTCAATTCCGCCAACATCCCAGATCAACTTCTCTGGGTAGGTTCGCATAAATCCACCCAGTTCCTGCTTGGCCTCAATGATTTTGGTTCGCATGGCTCTCATACCACTATAAAAAGCTGCGTACATGCCCGCCGGGCCCCCACCAACAATGGTGATATCATATATATCCGGTAGCTTCGTCATCTAAGGCACCAGCTTTTCTACCACATAATCCATTAACTTCACAGAGCCGATTGGACCGACACCTGATGTAAATTCACTTGTTTTTAACGGAAAGACATGATCATTCTTCACAGCTTCGAGATTTTTCCACAGCTTACTTTGCTTTAGATTTTCCATGGATTGCTTCGTATCATAACCTTTAAGCGTTCGATCCTCCAGAAATATATAATCCGGGTTCATCTCCGGCAGGAACTCCAACGAAAATGGATTGAACCATACAGTAGAGTCCTTGATCGCTTCCGGACTGTTCAAACCTAACGTGTTATAGAAAAATATGCTGCTATTTCCTCCCTTTGGCCCCATAAAACGATATCGATCATGCTCAACTCTGAGTACCAGTACCGTTTTATTCCCGAGAGCAGCAGCTATTTTTTCTCTGGCTTGTTTTGCTTTTTCATCAAATTCAGTTAATATACTTGCCGCTTTTTCAGACTTATCAAATATGGCAGCCAGCTTAGGCATGGCACGCGTCATTTCACTATTGGAATCTAGTGCCACAGTAGGAGCAATTTTGGACAACTCATCATACACGCTTTGTTCCATACCTTCACCTGCTGTAAGAAGCATATCTGGCGACAGGGCCAACAGCTGTTCATAATTCATTTGATATTGCTCAATTTCAATAATTTGAACGCCATGTTCCTTAAAATATGCTGGACGATATTCAGCCTCTACTTCCGGAGTATATAAAACGATCTGTGGTGTGATCCCCATCTCAATCAAATACTCGGCATAAATAGAGTTTAATACAACAAGATTTTTGGGATGTGCAGGGATCGTTACCTCCCCAAACTGATCATGCACCACTTTTGTCTCATCTGCTACGTTAACTGCTTTCTCTGCCCCCGTTGTCACTTCGGTCCCAGCTCCTGCTGTGCTTGCTACATCTGTTTCTTCAGTCGCCCCACCACTGCATGCAGCAAGCAGTAAGCCTGCAATCAGCAACAAAATACCTAACCCTTTAATTCTGACTTTCATGATTTGCTTCTCCCTCTCAAATTGATAATGATAATTATTATCAATTATACTATCAAATCAAAAGAGCCTCTTCCATAGCGAATCGTGCGTATCAATTTGGATTATTGTGCTTCCACAAGAGTGGTACTCGTCAGATGCTTGGTGATTTCATCGAGAACGATTCGATGTCCTGTAACACCATGACCATTCACCCACAAACATGTATCCACGTAATACACAGCATTGTTTTTCACTGCTCTCAGTTCGTTCCATTGCAGAGTTTCACTTAATTTACGCATACCTTCATCCGCATTCAAATGCTGCATTTTACGTATTTCGACAAACAGATAATCAGGGTCTGCTTCCCTTAGCAGCTCCAGTGAACAAGCATTAAACCAGGCATTTCCTTGTTGCAATGGTTGAGGCAGGGCAAGCCCGAGTTGTTCATACAGCAGCTTGGATATACCATGTGAGCGTCCTCCCAAATAACGATAACCGAATGCCTCTACCCTCAAGACCATGACCGTGCAGGAATTTTGAATTACGGGCTGCAGCTGTTGCCGTGCTTTCTCTATTTCCTGCTTCATGTGCAAACACAACTGTTGTGCCATCTCCTCACGTTGAAACCAGACAGCCAATTGATGAAGTACAGGTTCTACATCCTGTGCAAGTCCGGTCAGGACAGGCCCATCATTGCGAAGTTTATATTTGACCTCTTCCGCCCACAGGTTGCCAATTATAAGTTCGGGTTGCGCTTCTAACACAAGCTCCATGTCCGCTTCATACTGAGCAACCTCCAGCAGCTTAACTCCATGGTCAGCAAAAAAATCACGCTGATGCGAAGACAGTAATAACGGTGTTACGACAACGGCATAAGGAATAATTCCCAGATGAATCAGCGCTTCCGCATAAAGCGGAGAAAGGGATATAATTCGGCGTTGATATAACGTTTGCCGGTAGCTCTTTGGTGAGATACCAGTCAGTTGTTTGAAACGACGGCTGAAATAGTGCACATCCTCGAAGCCGGATTTTGCAGCAACATCCTGAACGGCTGCAGTGGTCAGCACCAACTCCTCCTGCGCACGATAAATACGGTAATGCGCCAGAAAATCCAACGGTGGCTTTCCGTAGCGTTCATTAAACTTTCGCGAATAATGCCACGGACTGATTCCGGCAACTTCCGCCAGCTGCTTGCGCGTCAACATCTGATCGTAATGCTCCTGCATATATGTAACGGTTCGCTGGAGGCCAACTTCTGGCGTAACCTCATCTTCTGGTAATTGTCCATAGAGGATATATAAAAGCTCATACAGCAAATGTTGCTTGGTTACCCAAGCCGATTCCCCTTCCTGCAAACCAATCCCGTTCAAATACTGAATAAGGCCGGCCAGTTTCCCGTCCGTCAGTTGCACCTTCTGATATGAATACGTATTCCCTGACGGGAGATGCCATCTGAATGGCTCTGCTTGTATATGTTCTTGCGGCACAGAAAAAATATCGAACTGAATATGGAATCCGGCCAGATCGAGATTTCCGACCTCCAAAACCTCCACTAAAGAGTTTTTTTCAAGTGCGATAAGTTCTCCATATGAAACCTGAATAGGTTGACCATTAATAGTCCAGCTTGCTTTTCCGTCGATGATTAACAAAAAGCTGTGATTGACCAGATGGTGTCGCTCACCATTGGACACCCATGCACTGCTTAATGCCCTTATTGATTTCCATTGAGCAATCCATTCCGTATTGTTAGACATCCTTTAATCCTTTCTGACATTTAAAACCTATCAAATCAAAATTAGTACATCTATCTGAATCAAGTTAAACATGCTCAAAATATTTGAAAAAACGGATCGTTTCTTCGTAATCCGCTTCATCCGAATAGATACCTCTCATTTGTCCCAGAGCTATAGCAAAATCCACGTATCCGTTTGCCTTCGCTGTGATCAGGTTGTCATGCACCTCATACGTAGCAGTGCGACTTGCATCATTACTCGTATACTTCTTCCCTTCCAAAAGGCCTGCCTGTTTAATCAAATCTACGCCAGAACATATTGCACCAATATATTTATGATCTGTGTTCAGCTTTTGCAAGAGTAAAACCAGTTTTTCATTTTGCCGAATTTCGCTGATATCCCCACCTGGAATAATGAAAGCTTCAATATCACCATCATTAACCTCATCAAGCGACTGCTCTGGAGTAACCATCAAGCCTTCATAAGACTTCACAGGATCAGAAGAAATACCAACAGTGATGATCTCTCCCTTGGTTTTCATCAGGTACATCGCAAGCATAACTTCAAAGCTCACATATCCATCGTAAATCAAGACATGTGTATTCATGTAAACCACCTGCTCTTATGTATCATTATTGTAAATCAGCTTAAAAGCTCCAACTAATTCAGATCATAACATATGAGAATGTAGCGATAAACCTCAGAAAACCCGCATGAACGTTCTCTTACCGTTTGTTCTACTTTGTTTTACATTTTTTGTTATAAAGTGATTGTATTCTTTTCAAAATGTGATATGATATCGTCAAAACAATAAACATTTTAAAGAAAATATGAAAAATAATTACATTAAAACCTCTTCCACTCTTCCGACACTCGTTTCTAAATCATTTTATTGAAAGCGATTACAAACAACAACCTGACGGATTATAGTTAAAAGTACCAACACTCCTGCATTTTGCTTTCATACCTTCGGGTTAAAGCTGTGCATCTGCATCTTATTGATGTTCTCACCTTGTGCAGGTCTTCAGCTTGAGCCATAGATCACATCTTGAGCACGAATCCAAACGCTTATTCAGAAAGGAGGCTTTGTTAAGAAAACCCTCTCCATCGTTGTAAGCGCTTCAATTCAACTTTTTAAGGTACCATCATCCTAATCCAATGGAGGCGAACGTATGATTCGTAAACGATTAGCTTTGCTGATGTCCCTCATACTGGTGTTTGTCATGATGCCTATGGAATCAAGCTATGCAGCCAATAATGCTGTTGCCAAAACACCTGTGAATGCTAACCCCCTGGTTGATCATAAGCTGGGAGCCGACCCTTATGTGCTGGTGCACAACAATCGGGTCTATGTTTATATGACGGGAGATACCTACTTGTACAACAACGATGGCTCTGTCAGAGAAAATAACTACGGCACCATCGGAAGAATCAGTGTGATCTCTTCAGCTGACATGGTGAACTGGACAGACCACGGTTACATTCCAGTAGCCGGCGCCAATAATGCCAATAACGGACAAGGCATCGCCCGTTGGGCAAGTCAATCCTGGGCTCCGGCGATTGCCAAAAAAACCGTTAACGGCAGAGAAAAGTTTTTCCTGTATTTTGCTAACTCGGGTGCAGGCATTGGTGTACTCTCGGCAGACTCCCCAATCGGTCCTTGGTCTGATCCAATCGGACGGGCACTCGTAACTCATGGAACACCCGGGATGTCAGGCGTAACCTGGCTCTTCGATCCGGCTGTACTGGTGGATGATGATGGCTCGGCATATTTGTATGCAGGGGGCGGCATTCCGAACGAGAGTAACGCGGCTTCCATCGCCAATCCCAAAACATCTCGGGTCATTCGTCTCGGTGCCGACATGACCAGTGTAGTGGGCAGTGCAACAACGATTGATGCACCATATATGTTTGAAGATTCCGGCATTCATAAATACAACGGCAAATACTACTATTCGTACTGCATCAATTTTGCAGGAAATCACCCGGCAGCCTACCCTAAAGGTGAAATCGGATATATGGTAAGTGACAGCCCAATGGGCCCTTTTACGTATAAAGGTCATTTCCTCAAAAATCCAGGCACCTTCTTCGGTGTTGGCGGCAACAACCATCATGCTGTGTTCCAGTTTAACAATCAATGGTATGTCGCATATCATGCACAAACGGTCAGCAAGGCTTTCCTCGGAGATGGCAAAGGCTACCGTTCCACACATATCAACAGGCTGACGCATAATGCAGATGGTACAATTCAGGAGGTACAAGGCAATATGACTGGTGTGCCGCAGACGGCTAACCTCAACCCATATGTGCGCGTGGAAGCTGAAACCATCGCCTGGCAAGCAGGCATTAATACACAGCCAAGTCAGGCAAGCGGCGGACCAACATCCAATCAGAACGTAACCAACATCCATAATGGCGATTGGGTTGCTGTAAGCAAAGTGGATTTTGGCTCAACAGGAGCTTCCAAATTCAAAGCGAACGTGGCTTCTACCGGCAATGGTAACATTGAGCTCCGACTTGGCAGTCCGACAGGCACCCTGATTGGTACACTTAACGTAACATCTACGGGCGGGGCACAGACCTGGCGTGAGTTGGAAACCAACGTTAACAATACGACCGGCATTCACAATCTGTATCTTGTGTTCACCGGTTCAGGTAGTGGAAATCTGTTCAATCTGGACTACTGGCAGTTCACCTCCGGTTCAGGGGGAAATCCAAATCCTAACCCAAACCCTTCTGTGACACGGATTGAAGCGGAAAATATGACTGTAGGCGGTCCATACGCAGGTGTAATCAGTTCTCCTTTTAACGGAGTTGCGCTGTATGCAAACGATGACTATGCAGCCTACAATCAATATTTTGCATATCCGACACATCAATTCTCTCTCAGAGGCGCTTCCAACAATAACAGTACAGCCCGTGTCGATCTGGTGATCGGCGGTGTAACGGCAGGTTCATTTTATTTTACTGGAACACAACCAACGGTGCAGACCCTTTCCAACATCACACATGCTACGGGGAATCAGGAAGTAAAGCTCGTTGTAACCACAGATAATGGAACCTGGGATGCTTACATTGATTATCTGGAATACTCTCTATAATTTGAGATCATGACATTCAGGGAGGCATCGTTATGTGGAAAAAAATCGGAGCGCTTCTGCTCACCATTCCCTTGCTGTTGACAGCATTGCCTCTAACTCATCAGCCCGCCTCTGCGGCGACCTTTAACAATCCGGTGCTATATGCAGACGTGCCTGACAGCGATGTCATTCGTGTAGGCAACGCCTTTTATATGACCAGCACCACCATGCATATGAATCCAGGCGTACCTGTCATGAAATCGTACGATCTGGTCAACTGGAGCATTGTAAACTACGTGTATGACACGCTTGGCAACGGCGATGTGCAGAATTTGAATAATGGTCAAAATGAATATGGACGCGGCTCCTGGGCGAGCAGCCTTCGCTACAACAACGGCACCTACTACGTAGCCTTCGGCTCCCTTTCCACGGGAAGGACCTATATCTACCAGACCAATAATATTGAGACCGGACCGTGGACGCCATATACCTTAAACAGCTATTATCATGATCCGTCCCTGCTTTTCGATGGAAACCGGACCTTTCTCGTGCACGGCAGTGACAACATTAGCATTGTGGAACTAACACAGGATGCCAAAGCCGTTAAATCTGGAGGTCTGAATCAGGTACTGATTCCGAATGCTAGCAATATCGCCGGCTCCAATATGATTGTAAAAGCAGAAGGGGCACATATTCAGAAGATTAATGGCATGTATTATGTATTTCTGATTGCCTGGCCTGCAGGTGATGGACGCATCCAGCTTGCTTATCGTGCAAATACGTTGACAGGCCCTTACACTGGAAAAGTTGTGTTGAGAGATTCCGGCATTGCTCAAGGCGGCATCGTAGATACTGCATCAGGAGCTTGGTACGGTATGCTGTTCCGTGATAGCGGAGCCATCGGACGCATTCCTTATCTGGTTCCAGTCACCTGGTCGGACAACTGGCCTGTATTCGGAGTTAATGGCAAAGTCCCGATGACCATGAACTTGCCAGTGGATGGCCAGCCAACGACCAAAATTTACGGCTCGGATGAATTCAATGCCGCTTCTGGCTCATCGGGTCTCTCAAAATTTTGGCAGTGGAATCACAACCCTGATGCCAGCAAATGGTCCTTGAGCCAGCGACCAGGCTTCCTGCGTATAACCACAGGCAAGCTCAGCAAAAACATTTTGGAAGCACGCAATACGCTGACACAACGTACCATTGGACCCAAAAGCACGGGCATTACCGCGCTGGAAACAGCGGGCATGAAGGATGGAGATTATGCGGGACTCGCTGCGTTCCAGGCCAAATACGGTTTTGTCGGTGTTAAGATGAACGGCAACAACAAATCCATCGTCATGGTTAATGCCAGCTCGGGCACGATGACTGAAGTCGCAAGTGTACCTTTGAATCAAAACAAGGTCTATTTGCGAGTCATATGTGATTTTACGAATCAAACAGATAAAGCCTATTTTGCCTACAGTCTGAATGGAACCAACTGGACCACCATTGGCAACACACTGCAAATGTCGTACACGCTGCCACACTTTATGGGCTATCGGTTCGCTTTGTTTAACTATGCGACCAAATCTACTGGAGGGTATGCGGACTTCGACTTTTTCCGTATAGAGTAGCCTTTAAGTTGAAATTACGCAGTACGTAATCACATCTGATGACCTGGACTTCACTTTCCGTGGAGCCAGGTCATTTTGGTTTTGGTTTTCATTTTCTGAACTGCCTGATATAACGAATATATTCTTTCGCACTTTGGTCAATTTCTTCATCGGTTGCCTGAAATGAGGCACCAAAGACAGCATAATTCGGCAAGGCCATAACGCCGACATGATTCATGCTCGCCTTGAATGGTGCAACCAGTTCCTCCACACTGAAGCCAACCGGCATTGTTTTTGCATAATTCCCCTCTTTGTCCCCAATAGATATTGCAAGCCCCATCCGCTTTCCGTGCAAACAGTCTCCCTTCGATCCGTATGCCCAGCCATGCGTGAAAACATCATCCAGCCATTTTTTAAGCAGCGGCGGGTAGCTGTACCAATAGAACGGAAATTGTAAAATGATATGCTCGTGTGCTTCCAGCAGTTTTTGCTCGCGAACAACATCGATGCTCCAGTCAGGATAGGTCCGATATAACTCGTGAATGTGCACCTCCTCTGCATGCTGCTCCAGCTCCTCTTTCCAGCGTTGATTCACCCTGGAAGCAGCTATATTCGGGTGTGCCAGAATAACTAAAGTTTTCATACGTTTGATCCATTCCTTTCTCCAGAAAAATAATAGCATGCTTGAATACGAACCATTATCCGCTGTGTCAGACCAAAAGAAAATACACACAATGAAGTAAGATGCTTACCTCAAAGTGTGTATGGACTTCTGTTTTGCATCCGTGAGACAATATATAGTTATAAACGAAATTGTACGAGGTGGTATCCATGAAGCAGTATCATTTGGGAATTGAAGCAACACTTGAAATCATCGGCGGCAAATGGAAGGCCCTGATCATCTGTATCCTGATGTCAGGTGTCAAAAGAACAGGTGAACTGGAACGCAGCATCCCTGGAATATCGCAAAAAGTGCTCATTCAGCAATTGCGTGAACTGGAACGTGATGGCCTTGTCGAAAGGCATGTCTACCAGCAGATGCCTCCGAAAGTAGAATATAGTCTTACTGAATACGGGGTGACAGCCAATACAATTGTCGATGTGATGTGTGCCTGGGGAAGAGAAAATATCGCGTTCAGACAGCAGCGGGGAGAAGAGATTGTACTGTTATCTGAAACATGAAACATACCTCATTCAACCTTCATGTTCCATACTACGCCTTTATAGTAAAATTTATGGTGATACCATATTAATAATATGGTGTTGATACAAATGGTAACATAAGGGGGATTTCAAAAATGAAAAATTATATTGTGTTTGGGGCCAGTAAAGGACTGGGTGATGCATTTGTCAGAGGATTGCCACAGGCTGGTGATAAAGTATGGGTTGTATCTCGCAGCAGGCCGGAAAGCCTGAAGCTGGACGATGGTGTACAGCGGATATGGATTCAGGCGGATCTCTCCGAGCTCCAGGCCGCCCAGCACATTGCAGAGCAGCTGCGCGGCGAAACGCTGGATGTTCTTATTTATAACGTGGGCATCTGGGAAAAGGAAGGTTTCGAGGAGCATTATACCTTCGATGAGGATGAACCTGCCGATATTCAACAGCTGATTCATGTCAACGTAACGTCCACCATTGTATGTATTCAGGCACTGCTGCCTCAACTGCGGCTGTCAGCGGCAGGCAAAATCATTGTTATTGGCTCAACCGCCGGTCTAAGCAATGCGGGCAGCACGCAGGTTTCTTTTGTCGCCTCCAAGTTTGCATTACGGGGTATCACAGAAGCTTTACGCGAACATACCAGGAAGGACCGCATTGCGGTAACATGCATTAACCCGGGCGAGCTGGCGGCAGAGATTCCGTACGAAGCAGGTGCAGAACGTGCATTGTCCGAGTACGGCGGGACACGCATCCCTCTTCAAGACATCGTGTCCATCGTACAGTGTGTTGTCAGCCTGTCCAACGCAGCCTGTGTCAAGGAGATTAACGTGCCTGCGCTTACCGATCTGAACACATAGGGCAGAAAGCGGAATCAATGCTGCGCCTTCAATCTAAATCTGATGGCTATTCCCTTCACATTATTCTCTATGTCAAGTATCGGGATATATGCTCGATCGCCATGGACTGTACTCGATCTTGTTCCGGAATATGCTCATACAGAATATGCGACTTTCCTTGCTGTATGAGCTGTTCACGCATAGCAGCAATGCGCCCTTTATTAAAATCGATGAAGCGAAAATCGATCTGGCGCAGCCGCTCTAGCTCTGACAGCCGGGCGAATGATTCTGCTTTGAGTGCAGTATTGATCTCCTTCAGTTCCAGCACTTCAAGAGCTGTGGCCGTCCACAAATACTCCAGATCCCGAAGCGATTTCATATAATTCAGCTCGAGCTGGCTGAGCCGGGGCATTTGCGAGAAATCACATAATTGCTCCAGCTTGGACAATGATAAATGCAGGAATTCCAGTCCATGCATACGTTTCAGCCCATGGATACTTGTCAGCTTCCGCACGGAGCTGAGCTTGAGTATACGGATGGATGACGGTGCCAGTATATCCAGTTCGCTTCTCAACTCACAGTTATCAAGAGACAAATATTGAAGCGTCGGCAGCACTGCTAATGTGTCAAGACAATCGACCGGGCAGTTCAGGATGAGCGTCTCCAGAGACTTACATTTCTCAATGGAGGTCTGGCTTACAAATTTTCCATGCAGCTCAAGATACGTTAACTGTGTAAAATGTTCAATAAAACTCAAATCTGTGGCCTTGGCAGGGGAGTTTATGATTAGAAAAAGCATCTGACTCATTGCACCTAAAATAGTAAAATCCTGCTTCTGGGAAACATGCAGCTGTAGAGCAGACACATGTTTCAGCTGCGCCAAGCGTCCGAGGAAACTTGATTCGTACTTTGCTTTGACATCTGCATTAGAGATGTGAAGAATGAGATCGGGTCTGGCTGAGAAAACCTTCGCATCCAATTGGACCAGATCCTCAACCGT
Source organism: Paenibacillus sp. TC-CSREp1 (assembly GCF_050171015.1). Lineage (NCBI taxonomy): Bacteria > Bacillati > Bacillota > Bacilli > Caryophanales > Paenibacillaceae > Paenibacillus > Paenibacillus sp. TC-CSREp1. Next base: position 12,679 of record NZ_JBNOKM010000013.1, read on the forward strand.
ATCCACACCGACGCGAAAATGAACCGTCGCCCTGCGCCGCAAATGCTGAACGGCCTGATTCATCTTCTCTTCATTCCAGGGCATTCCTTGCATTGAAGCATGCCAAATCTGGGTCATCTTCATCTTTCTTCCTCCTGTCTCCACCGATATCGAAATCATACTCCATCACTTCATTCCATTATAAACGAATTCCATTAAAGGAACGATCCTCCAAATCACATCAAAATTGAATTAAAATATTTTTCATTCGACAAAAATATACACAAATCTATATTATATGCCGACATATAACTCAGGAGTTTAGAGCTTCTTAATTAAACATCTGGGGAGATGGAACATGTTAAACATTTTAAAAAAACGGGGAAAAGCCGGGGCACGCAAAGCCAGTATGGCCAATACGTTGTCCATTGTATTGTTGGTGATCATTGTCGTTGTATTCGCTGTACTTGGAACATTTGTGTTCACGAGTACAAAACACATCATGGTTCAGCAGCAAGAATCCATGCTCCAGACCAAAACACAAGCCATTGTCAGTGAATTTGATGCACTGTTTAAAGAAAAAGGCGCACTCGTCAAACAAATGTCAACGAACAAATTATTCAGGCAATACATAGAAACAACCAATTCAGCGGCTGAAGCATCCACGTCCACTTATGCTGAGGAAACAAAGGAAACACTTGCCGCTATCGTGGAGGCTGAGCCTTCGTTTGCCGATGCATGGGTTGCCGGGCTCAATGGAAAAGGCTTCTGGATTCAAAATGACGGCGTTGTATCTGCACCTGACTTTGATATTCAGGCACGTCCATACTTTCAGCCGCTGAAAGAAGCCGATGGACTCTACTATTCTGACCCGTATATAGATGTTGCCGCGGGCAGTGTGCTTATGGGCATTTTCTATCCAATCAAGGATGAGAACAACAATATGATCGGTTTTGCAGCAGCCGATATTGCATTTAAAGATATTCCGAACATTATGAAAAGTTATTCTTTGGGCAGCACAGGTTATTCCATTTTGCTCTCCAAGAGCGGAGAAATTCTGTACCATCCGGATGAGAGCAAGGTGCTAAAAGAAAATATCCTGAAGAGTCAAGGCGATATGGCTGAAGTAGGTAAGAAAATGATTGCTGGAGAATCCGGCATAACCTTGATAAATGACAATGGGGAAAACCGCTACATCGGTTATGCAACCAGCAAAGACACCGGATGGTCTGTAGGCTTGACCATCTCCGAGAAAGAGGTTTTGGAGGAACTCAGCAAGTTCACCACCTTGACTCTGGCGGGATTCATTGTAGCCACCTTGTTGCTTGTAATTATTAGTAATATTACCCTTCGCGGTCAGTTGCGCACGATTCCGCAGCTGCTGGGCAAGATCAAACAGATCGAGCAAGGAGATCTCACGGTCAAATTGGATATCAAGTCCAAAAACGAGATTGGACAGATCGCCGAGGGACTGAACTCCATGGTGCATAAAATTCAGAGTATGCTGCAGATCGTGGGCAATTCAGCACAAGTTCTCAATCAATCCTCCAATGACCTGCAATCCATATCTTCAAGAACTGCAGTGACGATGAATGATACATCCACCGCGATTAACGAGATTGCCAATGCAACCAACTATCAATCCATTGAAACCGAAAATATTTTACGCAAAACAGGCTCATTGTCGAACCAGATTGATGAAATTGCTGCAGATGCACAGGCTATGGGAGCTATGGTACAGACCTCTGCCGATCAGAGCGGTCATGGCCTTGCCGTCGTAGAGCAATTATCCAGATGGTCCGATGAGAACCATACCTCAACTCAGGCTGTATCCTCCATTATTCAGGAGATTGATCAGAGCCGGAACGAAATATCCAGCTTTGTCGATACGGTGAAACAAATTGCCTCACAAACCAATCTGCTCGCCCTTAATGCCTCCATTGAGGCTGCACGTGCCGGAGAGCATGGCAGAGGATTCGCTGTTGTGGCAGAAGAGGTTCGCAAGCTGGCTGAACAGACTGCACTGGCTACAGAGGAAATTAACAAAAAGGTCAATGTGATCGAGGAGAAAACCTCTCTATCTGTTGAACATACCATGCGTGGTCTGAACATTGCTGAAGAGAACGCAAGGTCCGTGGAGAATACCAAGCAGGTGTTCTACACCATCAACAAGGATCTGAAGGAGCTGCAGCTCCGCATGCAACAGATTACAAACAGTACAGCCAGTGTGCATCAGCACAAGGACGAAATATTCCAGGCTCTGGAGGTGATCTCCTCGACCACCGAAGAGAACTCTGCTTCAACCGAGGAGGTCAGTGCAAGTACACAGGAACAGCTCGATAGCATTCAACAGGTGGCTGATCTGTCCAATGAGTTGAATCAGCTGTCTGCCAAGCTTCAGGACGAATTAAGTCACTTCAAGGTCAAATAAGCTGATTAGCTCTCTGCTCTTCTCTTCTCTTTTGTGCGTTATGCATTTATTATTAATAAATATGCGTACGAAGAGCATTGGAGGCTGATGGAATCAACATGAAATTTGCAAAAAGAATGAATCACTTTAGTGAAGGCATCTTCACCAAGCTGCTGGACATCAAGCGTCGCCGGCTGGAACAGGGACAGCCCGTCATTGATCTTAGCGTCGGGACACCCAACATTCCACCGGCACCGCATATTATGAACGAACTCTGTGAGGCAGCGGCCGATCCGGCTAATTATATTTACGCAGTCAACGACCAAAGTGAGCTGCTGCAGGCCGCAAGTGACTGGTATAAAGAGCGGTATTACGTTGAACTGGACCCGCAGACAGAAATTTGCTCACTGCTCGGCTCCCAGGAGGGGCTTGCACATATCTCCCTCTCGATCGTGGATGAAGGTGATCTTGTACTCGTTCCTGATCCGTGTTATCCGGTGTTCGCAGATGGTCCTCTTCTGGCGGGGGCAGAGCTCTACTACATGCCACAAAAAGAAGAACACAACTACGTTATTCAGCTGCATGAAATCCCCGAGGCTGTCGCAGAGCGAGCCAAATTCATGCTGGTATCGTATCCGAACAACCCGACTACAGCGATGGCCCCAGACTCCTTTTATGAAGAGTTGATTGCCTTTGCCAAGAAATACAGCATTATCGTGCTGCACGACAATGCTTACAGCGAGCTTGTATTTGACGGCAAAACATGTGGCAGCTTCCTGGCTTACCCGGGTGCCATGGATGTGGGGATCGAGTTCAATTCCTTGTCCAAAACCTATGGACTGGCTGGCGCACGAATCGGTTTTTGTCTAGGCAACGCTAACGTTGTCTCGATGCTGAAAAAGCTGAAATCCAATATGGATTACGGTATGTTTATTCCAATTCAGCGGGCGGCTATTGCTGCTATTACAGGTGACCAAACGGATGTAGGACGGGTAAGAGCCATCTATGAGGAACGGCGTGATATGCTGTGTGAGGGCTTTGCTAAATTGGGCTGGCTTATTCACAAACCGGAAGCCACCATGTTTATCTGGACCCGCATTCCTGCGCATTACGATACTTCGGAGCAATTCGCGACGGATCTTGTTACCAAAGCAGGTGTCATTGTTACGCCAGGCAGTGCCTTTGGCCCGTCAGGTGAAGGCTATGTCAGACTGGCTCTCGTTCAGGATATCGAGCAGCTGCAGCAAGCCCTTGACGCTGTAAGAGACAGTGGTATCCTGATGGCTGATTAAGTTCAACTGATAAGCTGTACCCTATAGAGTAGACACTTTGAAAAAGTCTCTCTATGGGGTATTTTTGTTATACATCTACTATGAACTAAACAAGGACGGAGAAAGATGAATGAGTAAAAAAAACTTTTACAGCATATGAAGTGGAGCAACTGGCTAGAAATATGTGTAGTCCGTACATACCAAAGGATCGCGTATACGGATTAGTATAAACAACTCTTTAGTACATCGAATAACCAGGGGAAAATGCCGAAGGGAATTTTTGAGACGTTTGGATTCAAAGTTCATACTCTGGCCATGACCCGGGTCAAAGCCGCAGCTAAACGTTGGAAATCAAGTTACAACAAGCAAGGAGTTTCAGGCTTACAAGATACACAAAGTCAGCATTTTAGCAAACCCCTGAAGCGAGAGTTAACTTTGGCCAGAGAAGAACGCGAAACTGGAAGCTAAGTCTTAAATGGGTAATATTTGAAAAAAATCCTTGCCCAGAATATCCTATTTAAAATTATTCCTATTTTAGCCATGAGAAAATCCCCTCCAGTAGGCAAGATTAAGTTAAGTCCATCTTAACAGACGTCTTTTTTTCTCTTGTCTACTAAAAGGGAATAATACTAATATGCGACTTTTTCAATTGATGTGACAATCCCACGAATAACTTCATTGTCTAACGAATTGAATAAGGTCATTACTCGATTAGCTACATTTCCTGTACGTTTAGGATCGGCTTGCTATGCCTCTCACCTGTTGGTTCCTTTTGTTAAGTTAGGCTGTCTCGGAATGATGCCCGATCTCCATTAATATTGTTATCTTGCAAGTTGCTTGCCAGTGTAATCCTCCTCTGTATGGGCAAATAAGGCGTTATAGATTCCCTCAAGTTGCAGTAGTTCCGCATGTGTGCCGTCTTCTACAATTTGCCCCTTCTTCATCGCGATGACTCTGCTCGCGTATTGGACTGCAGATGCTCTATGCGTGACCGCGATCACCGTAATGTCAGGCATAGCCTGCAGAATAGATTTCAATACTTGTGCCTCTGTGAGTGTATCGAGTGCAGAAGTTGCCTCGTCTAATAGTAGTAACTTTGGACGTCTGATTAGTGCACGTGCTAGTGTAATCCGTTGTCGTTGCCCGCCGGATAGCGTTTCTCCCCGCTCCCCTACCAGTGCATCATAACCTCCATCCAGTTTCGTGATAAAGGAATGAGCACCCGCAGCTTTGGCCGCCCAGATGATATCTTCCTCACTCGCCTCTTCCAGTCCCAGCTGAATATTTTCTTTCAATGTCCCGGTAAAAAGATAGGGCGTTTGCGGAACATAACTCAGCTTTTGAAGCTTTTCCGTTACATCTGGATGAGCATTCAATTGGGTATCAAGTATCATCGCCCCACCAGTCGTAGGAGAAATCAAGCCGCTACATAACCTAAGCATTGTTGACTTACCGGCTCCGCTCGGACCTACAATGGCAATGAACTCTCCTCTATTCACTGTCAGATTCACTCCGTCGAGTAGAACGTTTTTCTCCTCCTCATTTAGTTCTAACGATACTGTGGCTTCCTTCAATACAACGAGAGGCTTCCCGCTTTCCTTCTCCACTTCATCTGAACTAACTGTTTCCTGCTGCAGTATGTTGATTGATTCCTCTGTCTCTTGGCTGTCCTTCTGCTCAGGTTGCCCCTGTCCCTTTTGCCTGCGTTCCTCCGAAGGTTTGAACAGAGAAAAAATACGCTCCGCAGCGCCGAGTCCCTGTTGCAGGTTTCCCCAAGTGTTAATGACACTAAGCAACGGATTTTGTACACGGCTGATTAGTACGAGAAACGCTAGTACCTGACCGGCTGTCAGCGATCCCTGAATCGCTGTATAAGCTGTGAAATAAACACATAAGATCATCACAAGTTGGTTGGTAAGGTACACGGTTTGGTTCATTGAAGTTCGTTGTAACATATTAGAAACATGCAGACGATTCTGTTCTTGCCGCTTCTCTTCATACTTGGCCAGCAAGGACGACTCCATCTGAAAAATACGCACAATATGAAGCCCTTGCAACATTTCTTGAAGAAACCCCCGAATCTCGGCGTCCTTTTGCTGAAGTCGGTTTCCATATGTCCGTAGCTTACGATCAAACCATCTACCAATCGCAAAGACGATCGGGGCGGATAAAACAACTAATAGCGCCAGCTTCCAGTTCATCGTAGCTAGATAAGCAAAAGCAACCGCAAACAGCGCAACATTGTAAGTAAGCTCGTACACAATGTTAGCGACCATCCCATTGGACTGCTGGACATCTCGGGTCGTGCGGGAGACCAAATCGCCCGAATGAAACCGGATTAAGGATGAATATGGAAGTGATACGATCTGCCGGAATACATCCGTCGAGAAATCCCGTTGCATCCACGATTGAACAGAGTTACGCAGGTAAAATTGAAGCATGAAGAACAAGATAATTCCAATGCCCGCAGCAAAACTTGCTCCCGTCAGAAACAACAACTTATCCAGATCTCGTCGCCCAGCGGCATCAATGAACAGTTGTTGTACCCACGCATAGCCTACATCGTAAACAATATCTGCCGAGAGCAACAACACGGAAAAGATAAAAGCGATTTTATACGGCTTGGCATATTTCATAATTGTAAAAAACGACGAGACCGCCTTTGGCTCCGTTTGCCTTTCTGTACTCAAACTGCTCTCCCCTTCCGCTCAAGGTTGCCTCTTTCGTAGAGCTCGCGATAATAGGTGCTGCTTTGCATCAGTTCATCATGAGTCCCTTCACTTACGACTTGACCTTGATGCATGCAGAGAATACGATCCGCCCCCTTAATTGTAGACAAGCGGTGGGCAACAATAACTACCGTCTTCCCTTGGGCAGCCTGCTGGATTGATTCCTGAATCATGCGTTCATTTTCACTGTCAAGAGCAGAGGTCGGCTCATCCAGTATTAAAAGGGACGGGTCCTTGATGAGCGCCCGCGCGATGGAAATGCGCTGCCGCTCGCCTCCAGACAAGGTGGCTCCACGCTCTCCAATAACTGTCTCGTAGCCACCTGACAATTTGCTTATCCAATCATGAAGGTTGACCGCCTTTGCCGCTTGCTTGACTTCCTCATGACTCGCATCAGGCATCCCTAATCGGATATTTTCCCCAATCGTCCCTGTGAAAAGATATGGTTCTTGGGAGACATAGGAAAGTGATCCGCGCCAGTTTCTCAAGTCTATCTCATCCAGATTATGATCACCTACCCAAATTTGTCCTTTATCAGGCAGATGAACACCCAGTAAAAGACTGGTGAGTGTGGATTTGCCTGATCCGCTTTCCCCGACAATCGCGGTTACTTGGCCCCGAGCAATCGTGAAACTGACGTCATTTAGTGCAGCCTCAGCTCCTTCTGCATAACGGAACGAAACGTTCTCGAACCGGATATCACTCTTCAGGTTTGATCCTGGATTCATCCCTGTAGCCTCCGCCTCCTTTTCGCTGGGCAGATCCATTACCTCAAAGGTTCTTGATGCGCTGGAAATTGCCACCTGTAGTTGAGGCCAGAGTGAGGACAGATTGGAGATCGGGCCGGACAGACGTTCGAACACTACCAAAAACGCCGCAAGTGCTCCAACATCCAGCCTACCTTGCACAATCAAGTAGCCACCGTATCCGAGAATGTACATCAAACCGAGTATATATACAAATATATTCACCCGGTAAAATACAGCTTCCAGTGCCAGTGCTTTTAAATGATATATAAGGTAGTGGTCCCACTTTTTTCGTAGTAGTGCAGTCATTTTCTCCTGTACGGAGAAGCTCTTGATCACTTCAATTCCTTGTATACTGTCCATTAGAAAGCTGTCCTGCTGTGCCCTCGCTTCCTGCCGCTTCGTATACGTGTCGCGCATTTTTCGGGCCAGCGGATTGGCGAAAAGTGGAATAACGAGAGTAATGATCAGACTACCCATCGCTAGGCCGACATGAACGATAGATAGATAAGCCAGCAAAAAGACAAGCTGCATACAGTTGCGAAATAGGTCCATCGTCTTGTTATTGATAGCCGCCTGTGCCTCAGGCGCAGCATCATGGATACGGGAGAGTAGGTCGCCACTATGATAGTTGTTAAGCTCCTTCTGCCGGATCTTCATTGTTTGATTCAGTAGCCTGGCTTGATAATGCAAGGTAGAGCGATTTTGCAGTTTGGTATTAACATATCCGTTTAAAAAGTTGCCTCCAGCTTCCGCCAGCGCCAGAACACCCAATAGCAAGCAGGCTACGGTCATCGCGGACAACTGCTGATCAATAATCGTATTCACAATCCGACGCATCAACTCAGCATAGGCAGGCGTCATTAGTGATAACACAACAGACAGTAGTACGATGCCCAGATACCAAGGCCAGTAGGATCTAGATGAGCGTAGTAATCTGGTTAGTGTAGCTGACACTCCCGGTTTGTGACTTTTTTTCAAGCGACTTTGCCCCCTACAATGCAAGATAAAGGTGGAAGACGGCACTAGCAAACCATGGCCGCCCTCCACAATGTGTTTATCCGTGAGCGATTTCTCTGTGGCTCAAATAATGTGCCATCTCACGAATAGTATGAAAGCGAAATACGATCAAATCCTCTGGGTCAAGGTCATGTTGCTCCATCTCAACCTCCAAGAGGACAGCCTGAATAGAAGTTCCACCTAACTCGAAAAAGTTGTCTGTGACTCCAATCGGCGATACACCCAGAACCTGTTGCCAGATGAGGACGAGCGTTTTCTCCAGCTCGCTCTCAGGTGCCTCATAGCTCGCTCTGTCTTCTACCGGTAGGCTAAGCTGAATGAGCTTGCTTTTATCAGTCTTCCCGTTAGCGTTGAGTGGGATCGACTCGATAAATAGGATCTGATCCGGTATCATGTAATCGGGCAACGAGAAGGAGAGCAACATCCTCACCATCATTACATCTGGCTCCATATCAGATACGATGAAGCCGATTAGCCGCTCTTCTTTCGCCAGCACGACTGCTTCTCTTACAAATTCAATCTCGCACAAGCAAGCCTCTATCTCGGCGGGCTCAATGCGATACCCCCGAACCTTCACTTGTTCATCGATCCGTCCCAGATACTCTATATCCCCATTAGGCAGCCAGCGTCCCAAATCACCTGTACGGTATAAGCGTTCTTGCGGGTTGTAAGGATGGGGGATGAACCTCTCTTCCGTCAGTTCCTTGCTACCAACATAGCCCTTAGCCAAGGCTACTCCCCCAATATACAGTTCTCCCTTCACGCCGACAGGCTGGAGCTTGCCATCACTTAGCACCCATAGGGTAGTGTTATCAATCGGTTTACCAATTGGCACTGACACAGAAGTTATATGCTCGGGACATTCATATGCTGTCACATCAATTGTGGCCTCGGTCGGGCCGTACAAATTGATTAGTTTTGTTGCTTGAATATTCAGCAGAGAATAGAAGCTTTCGACATGACTCGGTTTTAGCGGCTCCCCGCTAGCAAACACGTACCGAAGTGAGCGCAGGCGAGCCGCAGCATTGTGGACATCAACATAGCTTAGAAAAGCTCCCAACATCGACGGCACATAATGAACAACCGTTACCTCATGACGCTCAACTGCCTCAATGATTGCCTTTGGCTCCCGTTCACGTCCGGGCTCCAGCATGATTACACGTGCTCCATACATTATGCCCCACAGTAGTTCCCAGAGCGAGACGTCGAAGGTAAACGGTGTCTTCTGTAGCAACACATCACCCGGACCAATCGGATACGCCCGTTGCATCCATTGCAGCCTATTGAGTAGTGAGCCGTGTCCGATCTGTACTCCCTTCGGCTTACCGCTTGTTCCCGAAGTGTACAGTAGATAGCAGGCATCATCCGGCCCAAGTGGCACCTGTTCATCGTACTCGCCCACATGTGGCGTAAAACTCTCTAACTGCTCTAGAAGCAGGATGTTCGCAGCATGATCAATACTCATGCTGAAGCTCTCTTTCGTGACAACGTAGCTGCAACCACTGTCGAGTAGCATGTACTCGATTCGTTTTTTAGGGTATGTTGGATCAATTGGAAGATAGACAGCACCGGCCTTCAATATCCCCAGTAACCCCACTAGCATATCCGTCGAACGCTCGACCATCAGTCCGACAATATCCCCTTTACGAATGCCATTTGCGCGTAGCCAGATGGACATATGATCAGCCCGTGTAAGTAGCTCCGCATAAGTCAGCAGCCCCGTATTAGATTCGGCATTTGAAGCAAGTACTGCAACCTGTTCCCCAGACATCCAGGCCTGATCTTCAAAGCGACTCACTACCGTATCCCGCTCATGAAGCGGCTGTTTCGTTGCATTAAACTCTTCTATGATTTCATATCTCTCCGCCTCTGACAGCATCTCCATATCTTTTAGTTTTAGTTAAGGCTAGCACACCTTTCCAACAACGTTAACCTGAGAGATTATATGTCTTTAGAGGTCGGAGCCAATGATCAAAGAGAGTTGAATGGGTCTGAAAGGAGGAGTCGCTAAGAAAAGATAAAGTTTCCTAAGTAATTTAGACGGCCAACTAGTCAACAGGAAACTATGACTTAGCGATAAGATCGGGTTAGGAATAGTTCACTTCCATTTTGCGGCAAAACTGGTCGTGAAATGAGATTAAGAAGAGAACGGAGTTTCTACGACATGGCAAAGGTCCTGACTTGCACCAGTTCCATGGACTTCCACACCCAAGAGAGTAGCCGGTTAAATACAGAGTAAGTGATTACCAGCCAGAAGTAATATGTGAAGCGACAAGGGTACCTGAAGTGGATTGTTGGTGTCATGTAGGCTTTCTTTCATACACGTTACAAGGGAGTTTGGTTAAATTGAAGAGTATCGCCCTCATTACAAACCTGAATATGATCTGATTCATAAATTATCGTATTACTTTGTTGTAACATTCATGGACAGCTTAGAGAAGCCCAGCTTGAAAATTATGAAGTAGACAATGCTATGTCTGCCGTCTGGGTCGACATACATATGAAATTGTAGCCTACTATGTGTCGGAGCGAATGACCATGGATCTGACAACAAATACATTACTTCACTTTCAGAAAATCGCAGATTCAAGAAGAGGAAAGGCGCCTTCATTCAGATCAAGGAACCCGCTACACCCATCCTGTTTTCAGAAAAAAGTAATATGCATGGGCCTTGGACAATCCATGTCCAGACGTGGGAACTGTTAGGAAAATATATTGGAGGAGTCGTTCTTTGGTCATTTTGAAGACGAAACCTCATTAAAAAGCTGTGTCATACTAGACGCAGTTAAACGAGAAATTAAATCCTATATGACCTACTACAATCACTATAGATGCCAGCGGAACCTAAAAAGGATGACCCCTGTACAGTACAGAGATCATCTTCTTAAAGTAGTATAGTACTCTTTAGAAATATCCTTTACATAGGGTACTATTTACGAAGGGTTTGGTGCTTTTTTTATTTTATCGCTTTGCGCCAGTTCGAACGGTACATCAGGTACAGGAAGTACGGTGTGCCAATGATTGCAATCAGAATACCTGACGGTATTTCGGTTGGAGCCATTACCGTTCTGCCAATCGTATCGGCGAGCACCAGCAGAACTGCCCCGGCCAGTGCCGACAGGAACATGGACTGTCTCAGCTTGTGGCCTGTTAACAGCCGAACCATATGTGGTGCAATCAGACCGATAAATCCGACCGTACCTACACAAGCGACGGCGCCAGCCGCAAGCAAAACACCTGTTGCCATTGCGAGCAGGCGAGTACGCCGTACGTTCATGCCAAGCCCGGAAGCGCTGTTGTCATCAAACACCAGCAGTTCGAATCTGCGGGCAAGCCACCAGGCGATCGGAATCAGAACCAGCAGGAATATGCCAATAACCTTGACCTGTTCCCATGTACGGGCATACGTACTGCCTGTGAGCCAGATGTAACCACTGCTGCCGTAGACGGCTCCGCGTACAATCAGAATCTGAATGCCCGCGCCGGCTATAGCTGACATGGCAATCCCCAGCAGTACAACAGCGGACGGATTCAAGCCTTTTTTCCATGAGAGTGAGAATACAACTGCAGCCGCAATGGCTGCACCCGCGATAGCTGCAGCAGGCAGCATATACATCGGCAGACCAGGCCAGAGTATGAACACCATCATTGCTCCCAGCCCTGCTCCCGAAGATACCCCCACAATGGAAGCATCAGCCAGCGGATTACGCACTGCCATCTGAATCAGTACACCGCTGATGGCGAGAGCAGCGCCTGCCCCGGCAGCCACCAGCGTACGCGGGATGCGAAGCTGCACAAGTGCAGAGAACATGCCATCTGACTGGAACAGGCTTGGCAGCAGCTCAGCCAGAGGAATACGCATTCCACCAAACATGGTACTAAGCAACAGCAGCAGAATCGTAATCGCTGTGAAAAGAATAGCCAGAGGCATGAAGGCGAAGCGGCGCACACGCCCGCCCGTGCTCATAGATGTTGTCATGCCGCCGCCATTCCCGGCTTTCATGCGGGTAAGCACCAGCCAAATCAGCCAAGGCGCACCAATGATTGCCATAACAGCGCCTGTTGGCAGCTCCATGCTGGAGTTGTGTACCATTTTGGCAAGCACATCCGCTCCAACCAGCAACGCTGCCCCCCAGATGAATACACCAGGGATCAACAATCGATTGGAGCGCACACCACTCAGACGGACCAAATGTGGAGCTACCAGACCGACAAAGCCGATGGGGCCAATGACACTGACAATCACAGCAGCCAGAATAACTGCAATGATGAGTCCACCCGCCCGGGCAAGTCCAACTCGCTGGCCCAGGGAAGAAGCAGTAGATTCATCCAGCTCCAGCATATCCCATTGCTTGGACAACAGCAGCGCGATCAGCGTTACTCCAATAACCCACGGCCAGGCATATTTTACACCCGTCCAGTCATTTTGAACAAGCGTCCCTGAACCCCACAGAAATAATCCCTGTGTCTCCATGGAGAAAAAAATATGTAATGCGCTCGTAAATGAACCAAGGATCATCGACACAATCATACCGGACAATGCCAGCCTTACCGGAGTGGATGTCCGTCCACCACCCATAAAATAAGCGGCGAACGCAGCAAGCAGGCCACCCATGGCAGCAAAAAGAAATGGCGACTGGCTGAGTACTCCCGGAAAAAGAATAGCCCCCAGCACAACGACAAAGTAAGCACCGGCATTGATACCAAGCGTGTCCGAAGCAGCCAGCGGGTTTCGCGTAATCGTTTGGAGCAATGCTCCCGCCACAGCAAGTGCTCCACCGGCAAGGATGCCAATAACGGTACGCGGCATACGCAAATCCCAAACCATGTTATGCTCAAGCGTCCCTTGTCTGTTCGTAAGCGCACCCCAGACATCATGTAAAGAAATGGCGGCCTCACCATAACATAAGCTTACAAAAAAAAGCACGATAAGGGCGGTCAGGCCGCCCCCATAGATGCTTAACATACGCCAGTTCACGGCTGGCTTGGCTCCTTGAAGCGAGCTCATTTGGTAATCGCCTCAACTACACCGTCAACCAGCACTTTGGACGAAATCGGTCCGCCAAAGGTCCATGTTGTACTGCCCAGCTGGTACGTACGTTTTTCCTTCACAAAGTTTAAACCGTTCCATACCGAATTATTTTTCATTGCCGTTCCAAACACGTCATCATCCGGTTGTGTAATATAGATAAAATTACTGTCCTGTACAGCGGATAAGGATTCGATGCCTACAGTAGAGAAACCGTAATTTTCAAGCTTGTCCGGCTGCCAATCATTGACCATGCCGATCTTGTTCAGGGTACCTGCTACGACCGAGTTATCCGAGAACATACGCAAGGAAGCCGCGTTTTGATATGTGAATGCCTGTGTCAAAGCATAATGGAAATTTTCTTTACCAGCTGCAGCCAGCTTTTCTTTGGCCTCCGCATAGTGCTGATCCAGACCGCTCAAAACTTCCTTCGCTTTATCTTCTTTGCCCAGTACGGCTGCAATGGTATTAAAAATAGTCGTCATCTTATCATAGTTATAACCTTCACCATTGTATGGATCGAATTCCAGCGTTGGAGCAATCGCATTCAGCTGATCATATACATTCGTATTGTTGTCCGCATTAGCAATAATCAGATCCGGCTTGAGTGCGGCAATAGCCTCCATATTCGGTTCACTGCGTGTTCCGATATCTGTTACGTTGTCATCCAGAGCAGCTTCATTTGTTACATACACTTTATAGTTTGCATTATCAGCATTACCGACAGGCTGAACTCCCAGGGCAACAACATCCTCTGTATACGTCCATTCCAGCGTGACAACACGCTTAGCGGGCTTGTCCAGTGTAAACTCTCCACGATTATGCTGCACCGTAATCGGACCGGCAGTCTCTTCAGCAGGCGCACCGCCGGAAACAGCGTTTTTACTCGGTTCTGATGTGGTAGCTGCCTTACCGCAACCTGCCAGCACCAAAACAAATGCCATCATAATCAATAGTGCGTGTAACCCTTTTCTCATATCTCTTGTCTCCCCTGTTTGTATGTATTTATATGATAACAATTATCATTATCACTAATGAGTTCTGTTTTGTCAATGCTTCTGCCGATATCTTTCCACTGCTTCACCTCAGCAAAAAAAGGAAAGGCATGGCTTGCAGTCCATCCTCTCCCCGTATCCATTGAGCCTGTCTTATTTGAAAGTACCAGCTTAAAATAACCAGATACCTCACATTAGTTGCATTGTAGTAATGCAGGTTTGGTCATTTGGGTATGTAGACAGTTGCTTCTCGGCCACCTTGCCATCCTGAACGATACGGATCAGATAGGTTCGGTCCCTCGGCACCCATAAATCCATAAATCCGTTCGCTCCAGACTTTAACACTTCATCTTTCATGAATGTGTTCCCTTCAGAATCATGAATCGTCACCGTGAACTCCTCATTCACCATCTCGCCCTGACAGCCCGTTAAACTATGAATTTCACAGGGATGGGTCTGCTGCACGTATGGAGCAATGGAGAGAAAAAATTCATTTTCCGGCAGGGTGTAAGTCGTTTCCTTATTCCCTGTATCTGTCACGGTCAACGTTGTAGCACTAATCGAAGCAGACTGCGGTTTATCCCGGCCTGTACTGATATCCTCCACCAGCTTTCGAACATCCGTCCCTTCGGCCTGCTCAGCCTTATCTCTGCCTGTTGTATTTGCAATCAGATACGTACCAAGCAGAATCAAAACGACAGCACTGGCAATCATCCATAATGGCTTTTTCATCAGGCAACTCCCTTCTTCTTTCCTCTAATTATATAAAGAAATTACCTTTAAAAGGGATCTGTCCAGCATCGTTCACCATTTTTTCATATTTTTGGTTCTTATTCATATATAGAAAAAGAAATCTGCCTATCACATAGAAAAAGAAGCCTGCCTATCACATCTGTGATCAGCTTGCTTCTTCGGTTCTTTCTTGTTCCTCAGCAGGAATATGGAAGGATTGCGAAACGGGGATTATTTTGCAGGGGTTGTGCTTGCACGGAGCTGTTCATTCAGCTTCAATACATTTTCAAACTTGAGAATGCGTCCACCTTTTTCAGGTCTGTTGTAAGAACTCGGTATTGGAATCAAGTGGTTTTCACCTCCTTTCAGGTTAATTAGTCATTCAGTCAGATCGGGACGTCGTTTGAATCTTTAGATAAACAAGTAAAGGCTCTAATTCAGCCGTATATACATGCTCCGATCTACCATTACGTACCTGAACATCAGTCCACACAGCAAATTTGCTGTATAATCGATTGATATAACGGTTGTTTGCGGCTGCGTGAAACTGTATGGTCTGAACATGCCTGTTCTCCTCACAGATCCATAAGACGACATCTCGAAGGCCTGCAAAAAACACTCTGCTGCTTCGATACTTTTTAACCAGTACGGCTGAATCAATAAAAGCGGTGTGCACGTTCTCGATGTAACGATACTGGATGAACGCGCTGAGCTGACCCTGATCATCATCAAACAAGAGCAGATGAGTTTGCTGAATCGTATCAATTAAATGAATTAAGGCGTCATGAAGCATATACTGCTCATCGAATTCATCACTGTTCGCCAGATAAAAACGGGCAAACCGGGCATAATCCTCATCTTTTAAGGAATGATGGCCCTTTAGCTGCAAAATCAAGATGACGTCATCCTTTCCTTACCCTTCTACACACAAACTTCACGCTCAAACGAAGCCAGATACGCCCGAAGTTCGGCAAGCTTTACAGCATAAGCATTTAACGTGCCTGCTCCAAGTGTTTTACTGGATACTTGTTCTGCAAATTTGGAGAATAGCCGATGCATGCTCCCTCCATGAGGAGCCCAAAATCGAATCTCCTGTACAGGCACAACCTCATGCACATGATCATCCAGATGCTGTACCAGAAACCGCAGCCCCTCTATAAAAATTCGGCTGCCGCGATGTTTATTCACAATAAAAGCGACCTGCAGTTGTACCACATGCTGATCCTCATAATTCTGCTCTCCCGTACCATGAATAAATCCAAATGCACCTGCTGCCTCATCTTCTTCATCAAAACACAAGATTGCACTACCGGTCATAAATAGCGGACTGGAGATGTAGCTTAGCGTTGTCGAGAAAGAATAAGGTAAATTCAACTCACTATAATGAGCCAGCAGAAAATCCATATATCGATGCTGGTACATAAATGTTATGCAATCCGAAAAGTAATACTTCATAAACCAATTCCCTTCCTGGTTGCCGGGTCTTAATGCCTATGTATTATGTGGACTATTGTACTTAGAGAAGTTTAAGTTTTGTTTAAGTTCATCGAGATTCAGGAAATTTTTCTTTCGACAAGCCAGACAATGCATCTATAATAAATATACAAATTTCCCCTCGGCCGGAGGTCACCCCTGATGAAACAAAGCAAATCGGCATATGGTCCTATCCACAAACATCCCTTTATGCTGGCTGGCCTGCTGCTGCTACTGTTTGCTGCCATAGTCCTACTGAGACAATGGAGCAAAAATGATGGTATTTCAGCCCAGGTTCCCAAGCCTCCTCCTGCCGCCACACAGGGCATGCTGGATTGGTCCAATCTGTACACAGATCAAGCGGAAAACATCCCGCTGGATGGAGAATGGGAATTTTACTGGCGTCAGCTCCTGGAGCCCATAGATTTTCAAGCCGCTCATGCACCTGTCTCCAGTTTCGTACAGCTGCCTGCACCATGGACAAACTATTCGGACAGCAGCGGTGAGTTTCTGCCCAGTGAAGGCTATGCAACATACCGGCTGCGCATCCTGCTCCCGCAGGAATTGAGCGAGAGGGCTCACCCTCTCGCGCTGTATCTCAAAAGCATTGCCTCCGCTTACCGCATCTGGATCAATGGTCAGCTCGTTGGCGGGAATGGCAGTGTAGGAACGGATCGCATATCCGAAACCCCGAAAAGTTATCCTGAAGTTGTTTATTTTCAACCACGTACGGACTGGAACGAAATGATTATTCAAGTATCCAACTTCTCTCAGCGCAATGCAGGCATATGGCAGCACATAGAGCTGGGTACAGCCGATAACATCTCCTGGACCCGTATTCTGCATGTCTCTGCACAATCCAGTATTGTTGGCATTTTCAGCGTTATGGCACTGTATTACGCATTTGTCTTCTGGAATCGCAGAAAAGAAACCTCTGCCCTGCTGTACAGTCTGCTCTGTATGGCGGTTGGTGTGCGCACTGTAGTGCTTGGTGAATCTACTGCACTTTACCTGCTGCCCGGGCTGCCTTGGGAATGGGCGGTCAAAGCAGAATACATATCTGTTACCATGACGGCTCTATTACTAATCTTGTTTATTAACCGGGAATACCCGGCGGAAGCCATGCGCCAAGTCTCTGTCTTATCTGGAGTTATTCTGCCAGGATGCATGCTGCTCTTTCTAGTGACGCCTGCACATGTGTATACATATCTGTTAACGCCTTTTACATGGGGAGTTTTGTTCCCGGCTCTGCTGTACACGCTGTACATCTATATCCGATCTGCGATAAAGCGTAGAAAAGGGGCCATGACCAGCATGATTGGCTTCCTGTTTTTTATGGCTTTTGCCCTGAATGATATGCTGTTCTACACGGTCCATCTGCCCACGGAGGATATGTTGTCTGTAGGACTGCTAGTGTTCCTGTTAACCCAGGCGTACAATCTCTCATCTCGTTTCTCGCGGGCATTACATCGATCAGAGCAGCTATCATTACAGCTTCGGGAATCGAATCTGCATCTGGAGCAGATTGTCGCGGAACGAACACGGTCACTGCAACGAACAAATGCAGAGCTTCAGGAAGCCAATCAAAAAATGTCTGACTCCGAGCTGTTTCGTACCCGGCTGCTGTCCAACATTTCTCACGAGTTGAGTACACCCATTACTTCGATCAAGGGCTTTGCCAAGGCACTCAGAGATGGAATTATTACAACCGATGCTCCCAAATATGTGAATCGGATCTACACCCGTTCAGTTATGCTTGAACGGATGATCCATGATCTGATTGACCTGACCAAGCTGGAGACGCATCAGGTACAATTCAGGATGCAGAACGTCTATATCATTCCTTTTATGCAAGAGCTGTTCCTTAAATATGAAACGGATGTTCAGGCACACGGCATTCAGTACGTGATGGATTTGCCTGAAGGATCAGACATGCTATCCCACGGGAGCGAGGGCTGGATCGTGCATTTGGACCCGGTTCGACTGGAGCAGGTGTTATCCAACCTGATTTCCAATGCACTTCGTTTTACTTCGCCTGCGGGCATCATTCAAGTGCAGCTGCGTTTAACAGAAGCGCCTGCGACGGAGACGGGCTGGATCGCATGCGTTTGTGTCAAGGATACAGGAATAGGCATCCTGCCCGAGTGGCAGGAGCGAATCTTCGAACGTTTCGAGCAAGCCAGTCCCCCCTCGGTTCAGGATGAACATAAAGGATCAGGGCTAGGGCTCGCCATCTGCAAGGAAATTATGCACCATCATCAGGGAGATATAGGTGTAAACAGCAAGCCCGGCTCGGGCAGTGAATTCTGCTGCCAATTACCTGCGTGGAAAGGAAGGTTGTCACCCCATGACAAGCCGTGAAGACATACGTCATATTCTCATCGTGGAGGATGATACAGATATTGCGGAACTGGTACAGATTTACTTACATCATCAGCATTACAGCACTTCTGTAGCGCATACGTTAAAGGATGCAGCCAAGCGGTTCGAAGAGCATGCTCCTGATCTCGTGCTGTGTGATATCGTACTTCCTGATGGGCTGGGAACAGAATGGATTTATCTTCTCAGGGAAAAAACAGACCTGCCTGTTATTTTCCTGAGTAGTCGGCAGGAGGCCGAAGATATTATTCAAGGCTTGGAAATCGCAGATGACTATATTACCAAGCCGTTTGATCCAGATATTATGGTGGCTCGGGTCAAAAAGAGAATGAAGTCTTCACGAATAATCCCTTCCCATCCTGGCGATTCGAACGGAAAGGTATGGCGAGATGGATGGCTTGATATCCACTTTGATCGTTATGAGGTTTACGTCGGAGGGAACGAGCTATCCTTGCCTGCCAAAGAGCTGCAGCTTCTGCTTCTGATGGCAGGGCGCCCCGGACATGTTTTCAGCACGGATTACCTGTTTGAACAAATATGGGGGCTCGACAACTGGAGTGATGTGCGTACAGTCATGGTGCATATGCATCATCTGAGACGTAAAATTGAAAATCCGCTTGACTCTCATCGTTATATTGTGACTGTACGCGGTCTTGGATATAAATTTCAGGCAAAGCAGGATCACCGATAAAAATGCCATGTGAACTGTCGTCTGCTCTCCATTGTGTGTCCATTCTTCATTATCAAAATTGACCAAAAATAAAGGCTGTTCCTTACGAGGTCATCATCGTATGACCTCGTGGAACAGCCTCGATATCGTGTTCGGAACAGTCAGGGCTTCATTTCCTGTTACTGCACCTTTCTTCTCAGCAACATATAAGCAAATACTGCGGATATTGCATAAGCGATAAATATCCCTATACAAGTATGCAGCATATTCAGCGTTCCCTCTTCCACGTAGAACGGAAGATCCAGCAGACTGCCCGTGCCACCTATCGCCAACGATTTGACAGACAACAGGCCGAAATACAATCCGCCGAAAGCACCGCCAAGCATAGCTCCACCAAATGTTGCCCAGCTTCTCATATTTACGGCATACATTGCGGGCTCCGTAACGCCGAACAATGCCGCTCCGCTTGCCCAAAAAGACATTTTTCTGGACTGTGTCTGCCCGCTGCGCAAACCTGCTGCGAGTGCAGCTCCCGCCTGAGCAACGAAGGCAACAAGCATGACCGGAAGCAAAGTGGTGGAACCCGTCATCATCAATTCATTGATTGCAATCGGAATTAACCAGTAGTGCATACCCATGAGCATTAGAAGAGGTATTAGTGCTCCCAGCAGCGTTAACAAAAGCACAGATGAGTCGCTGAGCAGTGAGTTGATTCCCTCCGATAACTGTTCACCACTCCACTCCCCAAGCGGACCAAGCACGATGAGTACAACGGGCACTATCAAACCGAGAGCCAGTGCCGGAGCAAAAACACCTTTCAGCCATTCAGGGCTAAGGCGTTCAACATGTCTTTCTACCCAGGAGACAATCGCAATTGCAGCAATAACCCATAGTGATGCCGAGTAGAAAGGAGCCTGTGACACAAGCGGCACCTTCATAAAATGCACCTCTTCACCGCTCGCCATTAATTGCACCATCTGCGGGTACAGCATCAGTCCGCCGATAGCACCTGCTACATACAGGTTACTGCGCAAACGATGTGCCGTGCTTATCGCAACCAGAACAGGCAGCAGATAAAAAGCACTGTCACCGATGGATTTCCAGATCATCCAGGTCTGACTGTTCATAAAAGAGCTTTCCTGCTCGCCAAAGGAGTCGATAACTACAATTAAACCAAGGATACATTTGAGCACCGCAGCCCCCAGAAGAACAGGCATTAAAGGCCTGAACACATCTGCAACAAAATGCAGCAATCGTGAAGCCCTATTCGCTTTAGGTGTATTGTTCTGGAATTCCGCTTGCCCCTCTTTCTCTTGGTTCATTTCGTTCTTCTCGTTCCCTTCTTCAAACTTCCTTCCTGCTTTCTGATCTTTTACTTGCTGCTGTTCTTGCGCTTGCTTCTGTTCTCTCTTTTGCTGGTCTTCCTTCTTTTCTTTCTTTTCTTCGTTGTTATTCTCCATATGTATCTGCTCCTTCTCCTTGCGTTACGGTAAAACCGTGTTTTATGATGCATCCTAGTTTATATAGACATATCCATGAAAAAACTTCAATAGGATTAAAACACTAATTATCCTGATTCTTCTTTATTTTCGCGCAAAAATCACCTCTGAAAAAGGCAAAGAACCTGCATCTGGTGCAGGCTCTCGTTCCTGGCTTCTATTCAAATTCAAGATAAAGCCAGCATAGCGTTCATATCTTCTTCTGCTGTCGTAATCAGCTTCAATCCGAACAGATCGACGAGCACATCCAGAACACCTTGTGAGATAAACTCGGGCGGCTTGGGCCCGATTCGGATATCCTGAATGCCAAGACTGAACAGGCCAAGCAGGATGGCAACCGCCTTTTGCTCAAACCAGGACAACACAATGCTTACAGGCAGCTCATTCACGGTGCAGCCAAATGCATCAGCCAGGGCCATTGCAATTTTCACCGTGGAACCCGAGTTGTTACATTGCCCCAGATCAATGTACCGTGGAATTCCAGTATTGCCCACCGTTCCGTAATCCACATCATTAAAACGGAATTTGCCGCAGGACGTGGTGAGGATTACGGTATCGTTTGGCAGCGATGTCGCGAGCTCCCGATAATAATTGCCCCCCTTGCCCGGTGCGTCACAGCCTGCAATGACAAAGAAACGGCGAATGTGTCCGTCTTTGACCGCTTGAATAATCTCTGGCGCAAGTCCGATCACCGTCTCGTGATGGTATCCTGTCGTTAACACCTGCTCGGATTGCACATTCGCCGCTGGCAAGGCCAATGCCCGCTCAATCAGAGGAGAGAAATCCTCACCCGGAATCTTGGTTACACCTTCAAGGCCAGCGACTTCATAAGAGAAAAAGCGGTCCGCATAGGTACCTTTGATCGGCATTACACAGTTGGTTGTTGCCAGAATGGCACCCGGAAATTCCTCAAACAGTCTGCGTTGATCGTACCAGGCTTTACCGATGTTTCCTTTGAGATGAGCGTATTTCTTCAACGCGGGGTAACCGTGCGCTGGCAGCATTTCCGAGTGAGTGTAGATGTTGATGCCTTTGCCTTCAGTCTGACGCAGCAGTTCCTCTAGCGCATACAAATTATGACCGGTCACCACGATACACTGCCCTTCAATCCGGTTCTGACTGACAGTGATCGGCTGCGGAATACCAAATCGTTCCGTATGCGCCCGGTCCAGTACATCCATAATTCGAATGGCAGCATTGCCCACCTTCATCGCCATCTCCAGATGCTCCTGCTGATTAAAATTGGAGTTTGTGAGCGTCATATACAAGGCCTCATGTGTGATTCGATCCACCTCGGGATCGGAATAACCCAGTTGGCGTGCATGTGTGGCATACGCTGCAATGCCTTTCAGCGCAAAGATCATCGTATCCTGCAAGCTGGCAATCGTTTCATTTTTACCACATACCCCGATCAC
The DNA here is from genome assembly GCF_050171015.1 of Paenibacillus sp. TC-CSREp1. Classification (NCBI taxonomy): domain Bacteria; kingdom Bacillati; phylum Bacillota; class Bacilli; order Caryophanales; family Paenibacillaceae; genus Paenibacillus; species Paenibacillus sp. TC-CSREp1. Next base: position 35,026 of record NZ_JBNOKM010000013.1, read on the forward strand.
TTTACATCCACCGCTCGGCGTCTGCTCACATTGATAACAAAACATAAATATCCCTCCATACTGGTTTAAACGCTCTTCGTTATACAATCAGCGTACCAGACATAGGCAGGCTCAAGTGTGATAGCGCACACAGTTTCATTTTCGGTACATGGATTTAGTTTCCAGAGGGTACTTCGAACATTTAATTATGATTGTACAGGTGCTGAATGATCATTCTCTGTAATCGGTTGCTCTCCCTCATTTCCATGTAATTCACCGTCAGTAGAACCGTGATCAGAAGCAGAAAAACAGCCACAGTAACCCGAAATTTATTGTCCATTGTACATTATCCCCCTGCATTAAAATACATTGGATGTCGTGATCGGTTAACCAATCTTCGCTTAACGTTCATTACTTTTCCATATGGGTGCATTTCCTGTGTATTTCATATTTCCGTTAAAAAAAATATGACATTATTGCCATATAAGCAATTGAAGTGTAAAATAAACTATTGCTTTGTGGCGAGTTCATATGCCCGAACACAACTGAAATTCATTTTAATCATGATTACCCTATATACAGACAGGAATGGTTACGTGAAAGATAAAATTGTAATGCCGCTCTGGACCTGCTGCTTGTTTATCGTGGTGATGAACACCACTATGTTTAATGTGTCGCTGCCGGTTATTATTCGAGATCTGAGGATCACATCCGACCTGGGGTCCTGGGTCATCTCCAGTTATTCCATCGGATATGCTCTGTCTACCGTGATCTACAGCCGTCTGTCCGACCGTTTTCCAATTCGCAGGCTGGTGACGATAGGTTTACTGATCCTCGGCTGCTCATCCTTGCTGGGTTTGTTCGCACACAACTTTGCCTTGCTGCTCACGACACGTATTTTGCAATCAGCGGGTGCAGGTGTGATGGCCGGTCTCGGACTGGTCATTGCAAGCAGGTACATCCCGATTGAGCGACGCGGTGCCGCACTGGCGCTTATCTCATCAGGCAGTGCAATGGCTTTTGGACTTGGCCCCATTGTAGGCGGACTGATTAGCGAGTATTGGGGCTGGAACGGGCTGTTTGCCATTACTATACTGGTGCTGCTTGCCCTGCCAGTATTGCTTTATTTTCTGCCACGAGAAACCGTCAACCGTGAAAATCCTTTCGACCTGACTGGTGCCATGCTCACCATAATCAATGCAACCACCCTGCTGGTGGCGATTACACAGCGCTCATGGATATGGCTGGTGGTAGGCGTCGTTTCTCTGGGGGCACATATGCTGTATATTCGCAAGGCAAGTCTTCCTTTTGTGAATCCGCATGTCTTTCGAACACCAGGCTTCACCCGCCTTATTCTCATTGGCTTCTGTGTGCTGGTCGTTAATCTCGGCAACCTGTTTCTCATGCCGTTAGTGCTTGCTGATCTGTATCATCGTTCTGCCCTTTCAATTGGCTTGCTGATCGCTCCAGGCGCGCTCATATCCGCCTTCTGCACTCGTTATGTCGGTCGCTGGATTGACCGTTATGGCAATATGCGTTTTATGCTGATAGGACAAAGCATGCTCGCTGCAGTGCTCCTGTTGTTCATGCTTGGACTTGACCAGTCGGCCTTGATCATCACCGGCGGTTATGTATTCTTCTCTCCAGCACTGTCAGCATCTATGGCCTCCCTGAACAACGAAGCCTCACGTATACTGCCCAAGCATCAGATCGGGTCAGGCATGGGACTGCTACAGCTGATTCAATTTTTCGGCGGTTCGGTATCGGTTGCTGTGTGTGGAATACTACTGCATGGCATACCCGGCGTCTCGGTAGAACAAGCCTACCATGTGGTATACGGCTGCCTTTTATTCATATGTGCCGTTTCGCTTGCACTCACCTTATGGCACAGCAAAGCTGCTTCCCATGCCCGGCGAGAGGTTCATTCCGCATCATCTGCACGTTAATACTCATGGAATATACTGCCAAAGGCTCGCATCTGTTTGCGAGCCTTGGGTCTATGTTAATTCAAGCGTTATTCCAGCGAGGACCTGGGCTGGAGAAGCGCAGCAAAGGCCCCGAAATGCGCAGCAATAAGCTGTACATTTTCCTCCATCAACTGCTGTGCTTCTTCACTCGTCTCCGCTTCACTTTCGGCGTCCTCTCGCACCATGGCCATCTCATGCTCCATCAAGAGCACAGCGGGCCTCTCTTCGTTCTGACGAAAATCCAGCAAATAATTGTTGCCGCTGCTTACACTCCACGCGATCGGAATAATCCGCTGCGGATCAGGATTAACTTCATCCACCAGCTCAGCATTATTGGCAATAAACTGACTATCCAGCGCATGAAATCGAATATCCCAATCCTGCACCTCCGTACCCTGCATCAGATCAAAAGAAGCACCATCATGAAGACGTATAAATTCCAGATAATCCTGTGGAAAAATAATACCGTAATGTTGCTGAATGCGAGTCACCGTTGCATCTGCATCATTCATGTCAATCCAATCCTCCTTCGGGCCACCAGAATAGATCATTACCTTGTGTTCGCACGATCTTCCTGCTCCACGGACTCCGTCTTCATGTCACTTGGCTTCCAGTACAGTTTTCCAGGCTTCAGCGATAGGTATCGGCGCTTTGCTGCTGCTCTCTCCGCCGCCTTCCTTCGTCCACAGCGGGGGATAATAGGCAAACACCTGGCCAGCTCCCACCTGCGCCGTATCCTCCTGCCAGCCTTTCCAGCGAAACGTTTCGTAAAACAGCTGCAAATCTCCCTCGGCCAGCCAGGTCATAAACTCCGAATAGGACAGGTCTGTCGCTTCCCATTCAAGCGCATCAGGAGCAAAATAATAAATCTGGCCCGTGCCGCCATACTTGCCGGTGTCCAGCGCAAAGAAGCCACCAGCCACATCGTAAGCAACAACCATCATACCCGTGAGCGGTTGTATCTCAGGCTCATCACTCAAGCCATTCCAGCGGGTCAAGCTGCCATGTCCATGTTCATCGCCTGCACCCAGCAGCGTAATCCAGCCATGATCTACCATAATGCCCTGCGTCTCATATGCCACCGCTCCCAGATAGGAACGTGTGCTCACTTGCAGCCTGCACAGCGCATCCTCTCCCAGCTCGGGCTGTGCAGGGACGTAGGTATATGTATTTCCTCCCTGATCGAGAAGCTCCTTGAGCTCCTGCCAGGCATGATTCTCGCGGTCAATCCATTCGTTAGCAGGTAACCTGTTCATTTTTTGCAAACACCTCTCCCGTGTCCATAATTTTTCTAAAGCATAACATGGCTTATTCTGCCATTCAAATCTGGGGGCTAGCAAATTACAGCCTCTCGCATCTGGTATAATTAGCTTCCAGACCATTATTGAAGGAGGTGTCCCTTTGTTTCGTTCAGTCCTGCTCTTCTCCGCTCTACTCCTGACAATAGTGACTACCAGCTGTTCGGATCAGGGCCATCCCCTCTCCGTTACACAGCCAATGACTTCAGATACAATGACGGCAGAGAGAGCATCCAATCACCAGATGATCTACTATATTTCACCACAGGGAGACGATAACAATCCCGGCACAATCCGCTCTCCATGGAAAACCATTCAGTACGCGGCAGATCATGCAGCCCCGGGCAGCACCATCTATCTGCGTCAGGGAGTATACGCTCAGAAAGTCAAAATAACCCGTAGCGGTCTTTCCGCGGGCAGGCCTACCCTGCTCACCAGCTATCCAGGGGAGAAAGCCGTTCTCGATGGCAAAGGTCTTCCGGTTCGCGGTGTGGAAGGCATGATTGAACTGGATCATGTAAGCCATGTGACGATTCAAAATATAGAGATTCGCAACTTCTCCACCACCCTTAGAGGACAGGTCCCTGTTGGCATTTACGTCCATGGAGCAGGGGAGAACGTACAGCTTCTCGGCAACAAAATACACGGGATCGCCAGCCGGGCCACACCCAAAGGGGCTAACCTTCAGGGCAGAGATGCCCACGGCATTGCGATCTATGGCACGGAGCATCCACAGGCCTTGCGCAACATTATTGTTAAAGATAATGAGCTGTATGACCTCGTGTTAGGCTCCAGCGAATCTCTGGCGGTCAATGGCAATGTGGATACATTCGCTATTCTGAACAACAGAATTCATGATAATGACAACATCGGTATTGATCTGATCGGATTCGAGGGCATCTCAGAGGATGATACGTATGATCAGGCCAGAAACGGCATCGTGCGCGGCAATACCATCTATAACATCACATCCAGCCGAAATCCATCTTACGGTCTTCCCCTTCCGAATAACAGCAATGCTGCTGGCGGCATCTATGTTGATGGCGGCAAAGACCATATCATTGACCAGAACAAGGTATATCGTAACGATATCGGCATCGAGATTGCCTCCGAGCACGCCGGACGTTCCACCCGTAACATTACCGTTCGTGACAACCTGATTTATGCCAACCGACTGACAGGTATCGCCATGGGCGGTTATGACAACAATCGGGGAGCAACGATGAACAGCACAATCATGTACAATACAATCGCTAACAATGATACGTTAAATGCAGGCAACGGCCAGCTTCTGATCCAGTCTCAAACCAGAAACAACCTCTTCACGCACAACATCGTTGCAGCTGGCTTATCCGGCGTGCTGATCTACAACGAATATACGAGCAACGAGAACAATGTGTTTGACCACAATATTTATTATGCTGAAGGTGAGGCAGAAGACGCCCTTTGGGTATGGAAAAATAAAATCTATCCTGATTGGACAGCGTACCAACAAGGATCAGGCAATGAGGCACACTCACGCTATGCAGATCCGGCGTTTGTGAACAGCTCGAAGGCAGATTATCGCCTGCGAGACAACTCACCGGCCAAAGCCTATGGCTATCTGGCCCCCAGGTAATAACCTTTATTTCAGTTTATACAAATATCTGTATTTCAATGGATGAACTGCTGTTTTAATATAGAATAAAATAAGATGATTACTGATATCAGGAGGACAACATGATGCAATCTCTGAATGCGGCTTTAACCCGTTTTGTGGAACAGCAAGATTTATATAATGAAGCCTACGGACTTTTTCAAAATCACGATCTTCGGCCCCGGGCACTGCCGGTTCAGCCGGAAGTGGACAAGCAGATTTTTCTTTCTCCGGAACTCCAGTACTTCTATAGTCACTACGAGATGGTAGATGCTAAAGCGGAGGGAACACTGAAAATGAAGAGTGCAGCTGTGGAAATTGGCGATGCGGCTCTGCTCTTTTTCGTGGCCCCTGAGCACCTGCATCGTCAACAGCTGGGGTTTCGCTGGACCGGTTTGCAGGAACCTTACGAAGAATCGGCTTCCTGGCCGCCCAATCATGTTGTCATCGCCAATGTGAACGATGATCCCGTTATCGTTGACACAGAGGTACCAGATTCTCCTGTATATGCTGCATTTGAGGGTGGAGAAGCAAAAATTGTCGCTCATTCTCTGGCAGACTTTTTTAACGCTCTTGCCGTCCTGATCGAAAGTGCACGTACATATGCAGGAGAAGTAAAGGACGAAGAAACCTTTGAGACGAAACCGGAATACCTTTCTGAGGTGCAGCCAAAATTAGAGGCGTTGCTCGGAGATGAAAACACAAAACACCTTATAGAATATCTATCTTTATGACGAGTATACGTTAATCAGATAGGTATGGTTAGGAGGATATATCCATGATTTACGTCGCTTTGCTGCGAGGCATAAATGTAGGTGGCAATAACAAAATCGGGATGAAGCAGCTCAAGGAAACGTTTGAACAGGCCGGGATGCAGAAGGTCGTGACTTACATTAATTCCGGCAATATCATCTTTGCCGATGATCAGGAACGAACCGATGCTCACATGGAAATATCCGAACTTCTGGAACAGGCCATTGCGGCGGAATTCGGATTGCAGATTAAAGTACTGCTACGAAACCTGGATGAGATGGCATCTGTCATGCAGGTGCTGCCTTCCGATTGGACAAACGATGATCAGGCCAAAAGTGATGTGCTCTTTTTGTGGGATGAAATTGACAATGTCGATATTTTGGAGAAGCTGCCGCTTAAGCCGGGGATCGGAACGCTCATTTATAAGCCTGGAGCACTCCTGTATTCGGTCAGCCGAGATGAAGCCTCCAGAAGTGGCATGAATAAGCTGGTGGGGTCCAAAATGTATTCCTATATGACCATCAGAAATGTCAATACCACACGTAAAATCTATGATCTTATGCAGGCAGCAGCAGAAAAGTAATCGCATACCGCGACACTGGTGTTAAATTTCCTGTTAAGGAAGGGTTCCTGACGTTTAAAAATGCATGACAAAGACAAAGGGCTTAACATTCTTGTTAGAATGCCAAGCCCTTTTACAAATTTTTGCTCTTATCTATGCTTTCCAGTTAAATCTTCGGATTTGCACCCTCTATCTTAGAAAATCCTGAGCTTTTGATTCACGCATCGTGCACCGCTCTCTGAATCCGCATATCCTCGCTTTACAGCATGCTGTAGAGCTTCATCTTCATCAATCAATCTGAATGCGTCTGCGTGACTGCTCATCGCCCGGACGTTTCGGAATGTCCAGCTTCAGCACACCATTTTCCAGCCGCGCCTTGATATTATCCTCGTCAATATGATCGACATAGAAGCGGCGCACAAACTCCCCGGCACGACGCTCCTGCCGAATCATTCGGCCCTCGTCATCCTTCTGCTCGACCATTTCGTTGCGTTTGGCGCGAATGATGAGCTCATTGCCCTGTACCTGAATGTCGATGTCTTCCTTGGCCATGCCCGGAAGCTCGGCTTCAACGAGATATCTGCTATCTTCCTCTCGAATGTCGGTACGGAAAGGCTGCATACCCGTTCCAAATGAAGAGAAGAATGAGGTGTCAACCATGTCATGGAAGGATTTCAGCATCTGTCCGAACGGGTCATCATTTCTTCTGCGAAATGGAATCAGATCAAACATGAACATCATCTCCTTTAATGTGGTTGGGTTTAATTGTTGCTTACATCTATTATTGTATTCATGACACTGCAAAGGTTCAAAGTCGATGAACAGCGATATAAAGCGATGATTCGCCGTCTTGGTTAATTAGATAAAAATAGATCGTTTTTTCATTTAATTTGACCATATTTGACCTTCTGACTTTATCTGACCAATTCCAGATACTTTACCGTATCTCACTGCACATGAATCTCCTGTCCAGATGCCTCTACTTGCCTTTTGCTTGCTCCCCTAAACTGTAATATGGCTAATAAGAAAGCTACACCTACCGAGGCAAAACCTGCCCAGTTCAATGTCAGAACAGAAGCACGGCTAATCACAAGTCCGCCTAGACCCGAACCCAACGCAAAGCCAAATTGAATAAATGACGTATTCACACTCAGTGCAATATCCGGGCTGCGAGGTGCCAGCGTAACCAGATATAATTGCTGGGCAGGAGAGATACTCCACGTCGCCAACATAAATATCATCAAAACAAGAATCAGCAAGATCAGATGTGTGCCCGCCACCGCAAATAAAAGAAGAGTTACTCCTTGCAGCACCAGCCCGAGGATAATGGTATATTTCGAACCTTTGGCATCGGCCAATTGTCCACCCAGTTTGGAACCGATAAAGCTGCATATGCCTGCCAGAAACAAGATCAAGCTAATTTCGGTCATGGAAAGGGAAGAACTCGTTTGCAGAAAAGGCGTAATATACGTGAACAAGGTTGCGTATCCACCCACATATAACAGGGTCATCATCAACGCAATCAAAACTGCTTTATTTTTCAGCATTGAGAGCTGCATGCCAATCGTAACCTTCTCTTGCTCCCGAATGGATGGAACCTTCCGATAAATAATAAGCAACGGAACAATACTCAGGATACCGATCACAACAAACAGCATTCTCCAGCCAAAGATCTCACTGAAAAATGTGCCGATGGGCACACCAAGCACAAGCGAGCTGCTTAGCCCCATCAGAATAATTCCGATCGCATTGCCCCTCTTCTCCTGCTGAACAAGCCTTGTCGCTGCAGCCATGGCCACAACGGTTGTCATGCCTCCGCTTGCTCCCTGAATGATCCGTATCCAGAGCATCGCTTCATAGGAGAGATCAAATATCATGATGCCATTGCTCATAATAAAAATCCCAAAAGTCAGCAGCAGCAGTTTCCTGCGGTCGACATTAATGGTTGCAGCAATCAGTATCGGTGCAGCGATAGCTGCTGCAAGAGCAAATACCGTGACGAGCATGCCCGCTTCCGCCGTGGATACGCTGAGCTCTGCAGCCATCATCTCAATGATTCCCGTAATAATGTATTCAATCGTGCCGATCAGAAACACAGCCAGTGCCAGAATATAAATCGTGCCTTTATTGTTCAAACGTTCTCACTCCATCTGCTATATGTTTTCCGTTCATGTCCTCTCGTTACGTGCATAGAATAGGGATCTGAATTTCAATATACTGTGCATCTTCTTGAGGGGATAAAGGCAAGTATAATTCTCTACCCGATTCGTTCTCCTTGATCTGATAATTGTTTTTCTCGATCCATCGCGCCAAATGTACACAAGCCGCCACATCAAAATTCGAATGCGAATGAAACGCCATGGAAGCCATCATCGGTTCAGGCGGCAGACTTCTCAGCTGAAACGGCTCGGGAATAACAGCAGGTTCACCTGTTAAGTAGTAGCCTATTTCATACTCGAACTCGTCCTCTTTTCCATGCACATCTCGCCATAAAACAACCTGTGGGCCTTGAATCCATTGACGTATGTCTTTGGTCAGCAATGATTCCAGGTGGCACAGCAGCTCTGGAATGCACTCTTCTCCACCGCTTGCATTATAGAACAAGAACGTCTGAGCGGCCTCGGCCTTGATTCGAATCTCCTGGCCTGTCTCCCATTGCCGGTCCTGCTCCATAAGCTGGAGGCGCTCCTCAATACGAGCAAGCCTCGCTTGCTCCAAGTCAATCATGTGCTGAATCTCACTTCTTTTCAGCCTCAACATGCCCTGAATCTGCTCATGTGATATGTCTTCCTGAAGCAGCTGCGCGATCTGCGGCAGCGTAAATCCCAGTTCCTTGTAAATCAGAATGCGATTCAATTCAAGCAATTGATCTGCTGCATAGTATCGGTATCCCGTGTCATGATCAACCTTACGCGGTTTGAGGATACCGATCTGGTCATAATAGCGCAGCGTTTTCAGAGAGAGCTTGCTGAGCTTTGCAAACATACTGATTTTGAACAAGATATCATCTCCAATCCATAAAGCTTAGTGTGAGTATATACTCTCCCGTGCAGGGGAAAGTCAAGCGTTGTTAGATTATGTATAAACGAAGAGCAGGCAGACCATCGATGACCGATGTTTCTGCCTGCTTTCATATTCTCTTCCCTATCATGGAAGGATGTTAGCATCTATCCGATTTCTGAATTTCTCTGACTATGACGAAACAGATTTTTCTGCTTCACAGGATTGATTATTCCTACTCCCCCATAGCATGGCGCTCATGATAGCCACCAGTAAGGCTACAAGTATAAACGGAATATGTTTATCCACCTGATACAGCATGGTGGTTAGTATAGGGGTAATGACTGCAGATATTCCCTGAACTGCTGCGACCAATCCCGCGGCTCCACCCTGCTGCTCCTTACTGACTGCCAATGAAGCACCTGCCATAAACCCCGGCATCATCAGGCCAGAACCTATACCAAACAGGAAAAATGAGAAATAATAGACGAATAGTCGGTTGTAGAACAGAAACAAAAGCATGCTTGCAAGCAGAAACAGCGACCCCATCAAAATCATGGAGCGTGGTTGCCATTTCAGCCACTTCATCTGGATAAGCTGCATAATCAGCATTGCTGCCCCTGAAAACATAAGTCCAAACGATACCATTCTGGCCGTAGCTGCTGGGGTTAAAGCGAGTTGATCCTGAAAATAAAATCCCCCAATGACTTGTAACGTCATGATGCCAACCATCGTGACCAAACCGGCAGCAAGGTACAACGCTAATCCCCGTTGGAAGGGATTTACCTTTGTTGGTTTCTCCTGAATGACAGGTTTAGCTGCTGGCATAAACCACAGGGCGATGATAAATGCAGCCAACGCCATAACGATGCCAAAATATAGCGGCCACAGCAGCCCAATCATAGTGAAAGCACCTGCAATCGCAGGACCAAATACAAGCCCAAGCCCATTCGCTGCACTAATGATTGCCATTCCGCTGCTCCGCTCTTTACCCTCTGTAACATCCCCCATATATGCCTGCGCAGAGGAAAGCACGGCCGGGATGAACATACCGATCAGACTGCGCATCACAATCAGCAAGGTAAGCAAAACTCCACCTGTAATCCATTCATTTAATCCACCATACAATGTCACTGCAAATAATGTACAGCTTATGGACATACCGATAAAACCAATGAGTATAACGGGCTTCCTGCCTTTCATATCACTGGTTCTGCCCCACACTGGAGCCATCAAAGCCATAGCAATCGAGCCCAGCGAAATAATAAGTCCAGAATGACTTTCTCTCATCCCGAGCTCACGAATAAGCGGCGGCATAATGGGAGCAATAAGCATCAAACCCAGCATGGCGGCAAATACACTAAAAAAAATACTTCCTTTGATCCTGTTCATGCTTGTACACTCCTCTGTATATTCAGTACAGTATCCACTGCACCTGAAGTATACATGGTGTGGGTGAACTCAGACTGCCTCCATACGGAACAGTTTATCGCAAGACGGATTATTAATATATTTTTTTGACATCTGATGGCTTGACCCCGAATTTACGATGAAATTGCTGTGAAAATGCGCTGATATTGTTATAACCAACCGTGACAGCTGCCTCGGTAACGTTATTCCCCTGATTAAGCAGCAATTTCATGGCATGATTGAGCCTAACTTGACGCAAATATTCGAATACAGTGCTTCCGAAAAGTGCCTTGAACCCCTTTTTCAACTTAAAATCATTAAGACCGACCTGTTTGGATAAGCACAGTAATGACGGAGGGTCCACCATAGAAGCCTCCATAATCTCGCGAGCAAGATACAGTTTTCGTATGTCTTCTCTGGAAAAACCTGCAGGAATCGGCGCGAGATCAAACAATTGAATCATAAACCGGTTTAATATTTCCAGGGCCGCAGCTTCCATTAGCAAGCATGATCGATCGTTGTTGTTCAGCGCCGCAATCAGATTGTTGATCATGCATTGTATTCTGCTGTCCAGTTGAAAAATGATGGGTTTGAACACCTGATCTCCTAATACCTGTTTGAATTGAATGGAATTCTTATTGCTGAGCTGCGCCGCAGCATAATTAAATAAAGGGACTGGGATACCTAGGGAAAAGGATGTGTAGAGCTCTTTGGCAGGAGGATGAAACCACGCTTCAAAATCATGTATGAAAATAAGTGCACCTTGTCCTATGGATAATGAATAATCCTTACCGGATATATCTACATGTCGCTCTCCTGTCAAAGCAAATTGTAATTCCACGATCGGAGTCTCCGAGGCAAAATACGTAGGAAACGGTTGATGGTATTCAACCTGTGAGAATAAAATCTCAATTCCGCTGTAGGTCGTTACCCTTTTGATATTACCACTGCCCACTTTGTCTGAAAGCTGATATGTATGTTCATCCTGTTGACTGTATGGCTCCATTGTTAAGTAATGCTGATATACTGCTGCTAATGCATCGTCAGTGCGCATGGGTGTTCACCTCACCTGTATAGGTCATAATCCTCAAAAGAATTTAGATTTGAAAATTGTTGAGAATAGTTCTCATCTAATCTTAGCTTAGTTTATCTAATCCTTACAACCCTTTATATCAGAAACCGCCCAGAAATGATGCACTCTGGACGGCTCAACTTGTTCTTGTATATTTATCTGTTCAATTAGACCTACTCCCAGAAGAAACGACCTGCAAACACTTTCTCGGTCAACAGTTCATAGGTATCTTCAGGCAGTTCCTTTTTCATCTTCGCCATCACAGCTTCCTTGCCCTGATTATATTGAGAGGACATACCAATCTCGGCTGTGGTGTTATTGGCATCCAGACGCATGATCGGTGCCTTCGCATCCTTCGTCCACGGTGTCCATGCCGCAAGTGTCGCCTTACCGCCCGTACCCGGATTGCCAGTATATAAGAACTGCTTCAGGTAATCTGCCATCGCAGCAGACAACTGCTCACGTCCAGGCTTGTTCTCATCACTGAAGTAACCTTGCGGGAAATAGGCTGCGATTCCATCCGCATGCCCAGTATAGAAGTCCATGTCTGCACCATGCGGAGCACCAAGCAGTGTCAGCAGACGTTCCGAGATGACTCCCTGCTGTGTGCCCCATGCAAAACGATATGCATACACTGGCGGCTGACCTGCTGCGCTGGTCAGTTTCTCCGCTACACGCTCCGCATTAAAGCCTGCATATGCTTCGCTGCCATATTTGAGTGCTGCTGCATACTGCGCTGCTTTTGTCTGATCCGTAAACAGCGTTCCATCATTGATGGATGGTGCAAAGTTCGGGTCACCGAAAGCAAATCCCGAGAATTCCGTTTCCAGGCTGCCCAGCAGCACAGGAACTTTAGCATAGTTGCCATTGTTGATCGCATCAAAGCCTTCTTTTGGAATCACTGTACCATCCCGGAACAGATGCGGGAATGGCTGCATGCGGATGGCGGTTGCGCCAAATGCATTCACCAGTTTGTCCGCAGGAAGTGCGCGCAGATATGTTTCGAGCTGTGCCGGTGTCTGCTTGGCGATCCATGCTTTGGCTTCGTCAGCATTAGATGCTTTGCCATCCTGCACGAGAATTTTCACAATGGCATCCTCGGACTTCTGCTCTCCTTCTTCAGGTGAAGCAGTGGTCAAGCCGCCACTGAAAGCAATGGCTTTCTGATACAACCCTTTACTCAGCGGAGAGATCAGTGTGGCCAACACATCACGCGCTCCGGCTGATTGTCCGGCAAGGGTAACATTTCCTTTGTCTCCACCAAAACCTTCAATGTTATCCTGAACCCACGCTAATGCACGGAAGGCATCCAGCAGGCCATAGTTGCCGGAATCGTCAAGCGCATTGCCTGTTTTCAGCGCAGCATTCTGGAAGAAGCCAAGGGCTCCTAGACGATAGTTCACCGAGATGATAATGCTGTTGGTATTCCGGGCAAGCTGTTCCCCCTGAAAATCCTTGCCTGATCCTGTCATGTTTCCACCGCCGTGCAGGAAAACCATAACTGGCAGTTTTGTGCTGCTTGTGTTTGGACGCCAGATATTCAAATATAGAGAATCTTCACTGCCTGCTGTACTTTTACCGGAAATTTGCAAGCTGTTAGCCGCAAATTCCTTCGCTTCTCTCGTACCCGTCCAAGCCTTCGGCTCCTGTGGTGCCTTCCAGCGCAGCTCGCCTACAGGAGGTGCAGCGTATGGAACGCCCAGCCAGCCAAGTGTACCGAATTGCTCATACGTTTTACCATCAATGGCACCGTATTTGGTTTGCTGCAAGGTCTGAGGTTTGAATGCTGCATTCTGTGCATGCTTCGACCAGAACTGCTCCAGCGTTCCTGTTCCGTTTTTGAGCTGGGCCTGCAGTGCCTGTGCAGTCGCTTCTGCCATCAGGCGATTGGTTAGTGGCGATTTTTCTTTACCTTGAAGAGATTGGATACCCTGGCTTGCTGCAAACGCAGAAGCTTCTCCCGATTTGTAATCTGCATCTGTTTCATAACCAAGAACCTTGAGCAGCAGCACCGCATATTCTTCTGCCGTCAGCGGAGCGTTAGGATCAAAATGTTCTGTATCCGCTTCCAGTCCAGCCAGGTAAGGATGCTGCTTCAGGTAACCAACGACCGGTTCAAGCACTTTACCTGCTTGCGCAGCATCTTCATATGTTGCTGTGCCCTGATAAGCGAGTGCTTCTTTTTCCAATCCCGACAAACGCAAGTAAAGCACAGCAGCCTGAATACGAGTCGCTTTTTTATTCAAATAGGCTGCATTTACCCCCTGGCCGTTACCTTGGATAAGCTTTGCTTGAATCAGCTTCTCCATCGCCGGGGATATCGCTGGACTTGTATTACCTGCTGCATATGCCGGAAAACCCGACACACACAAGCTTAGAATCGCTGCTATTGCAATAGAACGCTTCATTTTTTTCATTGGTTCATTCTCCTCGCTGTCTAATCGTGTATGATTCAAAGAACTGCATTGGCACCGTTATACTCTTCGCACAGTATGCCAATGTTTGGAGTTTTCTATTTCTCTATAACAGCCTACGAAAATATGACCCTCCTTCCGGTTAAAAATGTACGAGCCGCTGCACTTCCGGGCATGATCTCAGGCGATTTAGAATATAAAAAAACCTGAATCAAAGGCAATCAGACCGCGTTGAAACATGGTCTTCCGCCCTCAATTCAGGTTTTGCCTGCAATTTCGTAACAACCCTGAGCATGATGAGGTTTTGAACTGGAACAGGTCTTGCCCTGAAATCGGTTACAATCCTGTCATTATCGTGATATTAACACACAATGAAAGCGTTAGCAATATCTTTTCGCACTGAAATTCCGGTGCGTCAATGTTACTCCTGCAGCTTTTTAACTTGATCGATCAAGCTGTCCAGACCCTTATCGGCCAGATATGGACCGTAGTTCCAATAGTTGCGAGAGACGTTGATAATTCGATGATTTTTAATCGCAGGTATGCTCTGATATACAGGCTCCTCAAACAGCTCCATCATCTGATCCATCTCATCGTCTTCCATCTGGGTAAAGAAATAATCGGCTGGTTTGTCAGCCAGCTTTTCCAGAGAGAGCACCGTTCCGCCATCCGAGTATTGTTTGTACTGCTCAGGCATCGAAAAGCCGAAATCCTCGTAAATCAGCTTGCCAAGCGTACCGCCTTCACCGCCGAGCAAAACCTCTTTATTATAGATAACAAATGACATCGCTGTTGTTCCCGGCTTAATATTGATGTTTAATTCACTGCGAATGCTCTTCAATTTATCTTCAAACGTTGTAATCCACTGTTCTGCTTCTTGCTTGCGATCCATAATATCGCCCATTGTTCTGAGCGTATTCACTACATCCGGGTCTCCGCCCCAGGCAACCGTTATCGTCGGGGCAATCTTCTCGTAGGTCCCTACGATTTCCTTGCTGGTGTAGTCGGGCACGATGATCAGATCCGGCTCCAGGCTTGATATCATCTCAACATTGCCATTGCCTGACCCAATATCCGGTACACCGGCCATTTCTTCTGGATACAGCTCCAGCGTCTCCGTATTGACTCCAGCCGGTTTCATACCCAGCGGCAACAGATATCCACCATATGTAATGACTACAGGTTTGGAAGGCTGCGCCGGAATCTCAACCTGACGATTAGAAGCATCTGTATACATGCGAACCGGTTTCTGAGCTGGCTCTGTACCCGATGCAGACGGGGAATCGGCACCCGCCCCGCAAGCTGCAAGCAGCAAAGACAAACTAAACAATAAACTGACAGCCATTGAAGGCTTAAAACCAAAATTCAAATCGTTCACACTCCATCTGTCGTATTGATAATGATTATCGTTATTATCAATATAACGACGCACGTTTCCGTCAGCAATGAACGATTCCGACCTCTTGTTCGTACGATTTGAACCTTTGAGCCGATGACTGTGCATTTTATATTGTGCCGGAGTCTCTCCCGTCGTTCGTTTAAATATGCGGCTGAAGTAATACAGATCCTTGTAACCTACGCTCTCGGCTACCTCACGAATCTGAGCGTCCGTCTCGGCCAGCAGGGCTTGAGCTCGTTTGATCCGTGTTTGAACAATATAATCCATCGGACTGCAGCCATACTTTCGTTTGAATACTCGTGCCAGATAATGCGTGCTGTAATGAAAATGAGCAGCCATATTCTCCATCGCGATCGAATGGGTATAGTGCTCTTGGATGTAGGCCTCAATCTGCTCCGCCAGTTCAAGTGATTCACCCTGATGCTGGCGCGCCATCTCCCATTGCCTGAATTGCTCATGCACCAACTGATAGAACAGCCCCATGACCTGTAATCGGTCCAGTTCCCTGCTGCTGTTCCAGGAATCTGCCATTTTATCTAAAATAGCAAGAAGCGTCATTGGGTAAGTGACCGCAAAGTAATATGAAGCAGGTGGTTGAGAGACGTCCGTTTCCATCCGACTCGCATCATCGCTGGCATCTTTACTCACATTGGAACTAACAATAGGAACCGGTTGAGGTTTATATAAGATCAGATCATATTCCACTGGTTGCTGCCGCAAACAACGAATAAAGAGCGTCATGCCTTTGTCACCATGTAAAATAAGGGGCTGCACCGAGGTGAACCTCTGCGTGCCTAACTGAATGTCGACCTCCCCTTTATGAATAATCACAAAAGCTCGGGCAGGGAAAACATAGGGCTGTAGCTCTTGTCCTGGCGGGAGCACAATATGGCGAATATCCATAAGCTTCACCTGATGTGTGTTCCACCATCGAATGGCTTCTGACCATTCATTCATCCTTTATCACCTCAAAACAATCATTGGACTTTATTCCCGCAAGTCTGATTTAATCCTTAACATACAAGAGTGCTCATCATTTTGTCCAGTTTGTCTGTATGCCAAGGAATATATGTCAAGTCTTATATGTTAATCCTTGTATTTAATCGTAATTTTTACATTTAATTAACCCGATGCTAACTCTCATTTAGCAATTGTTGTATACACTGGGTTCTGGATACTACACTATACATGTCTATTTAGGAGGATGTTCATGTTAAATCGCTTCAGTACCCGTGCAGCCAAAATGATGCTCGCGGTGACCACCATTGTTACAGCTACGCTGGGAGGCAGTAGTGCAGCCTGGGCTGTGGAAGACAATACGTCAACGTCTTCGGGTTCACCAATTAAAAATGTGATCATTCTGATTCCTGACGGTATGGCAAATGACGCTACCGCCCTGGCTCGTTGGTATAAGGGCTCATCCCTGACCATCGATTCCATGGCAAGCGGTATGGTGCGTACACATTCCGCAGATGCGCCGATTGCGGACTCTGCCCCTGCGGGAACTGCCTTTGCGACAGGTCACAAATCTCATACGGGTTATGTTGGTGTATTACCTGATAAAGCGACTATGCCCGGACAAAAAGCCATTGCTGCCGGTGATAAGAAGAAACCGGTTGCTTCCGTGCTGGAGGCTTCCAGACTCGCAGGCAAATCAACTGGAATTGTAGCTACATCTGAAATTATGCACGCTACCCCAGCGGACTTCTCCGCGCATTATCCGGATCGTAAAAACTATGATGCACTCAGCAAGCAGCAGGTGTTCAATGGCATGGACGTTGTATTGGGCGGCGGCAGCAAATATCTGGAGCCAGCAGGACGCAAAGACGGTGATAACCTTGTCGCCTCTATCAAGGCGCTCGGCTACGATTATGTAACTACACCTGCGGCGATGAAGGCCTCAACTTCAAACAAGCTGTGGGGCATGTTTGCTCCAGCAGGGCTGTCCTACAATATGGACCGTGATCCTGCCAAACAGCCAAGTCTTGCGCAGATGACCTCCAAAGCCATTGATGTGCTCTCCAAAAATGAAAAAGGCTTCTTTCTGATGGTTGAAGGCAGCAAAGTGGACTGGGCCGCGCATGCCAATGACCCGATTGGCATTATCAGTGACGTGCTTGCTTTTGATGATGCCGTCAAGGTTGCCCTGGATTTTGCCAAGGCTGACGGACAAACGGCCGTAGTTGCCGTATCTGACCATCAGAACGGCGGCCTTACAATCGGCAATGCTGCGACTACAGGCACGTATGATAAGGAGCCGCTGTCTACGTTTATCGGACCTCTGAAAAAAGCAAAGCTGACAGGTGAGGGCGTGGAAACCAAACTGGATGCCAAACGCACCAACATCAAAGCGGTGATGAAGCAGTACTACGGCATTTCAGACCTGACTTCAGAAGAAATTGCTGCGATCAAAGCCGCTGAACCGGGCAGCCTCAACTATGTTGTCGGCCCGATGATCAGCAAACGTGCAGGCATCGGCTGGACAACCGGGGGACACACAGGCGGAGACGTAGTGCTGTATACTTATGCACCTAACCATGATCGCCCGTTTGGGGTTATTGATAACACAGATGTAGCGAAATACATGGCCCGTGTACTTGATCTCGATCTGGACAGTGTAAGCAAGCAGCTGTTTGTACCAGCCAAGCAGGCATTCACAGCGAAAGGTGCAGCGTACAAGCTCGATTTGACGGATGTTAAACATCCCAAAATTATTGTTACGAAAGGCAGCACCAAGCTTGAATTGCAAATCTACAAAAACGTGGCACTTGTAAACGGCAAGAAGACAGCGCTTGAAGGTGTTATTGTGTACAACGGTGTCGATGCTTTTGTGCCCCAAGGCGCTGTGGATCTGATCCAATAGAACAAGCTGCCTAGTTAAGTTAAAGCCCAAAAAAGCTGCCGAGATCATCTCGCAGCTTTTTTGGCGTATACTTGAGGTTCAATTCACTTATGTTACGCTTCAGATCGTATCCTGATCTTGTATCCTGTTACGCTTATATTTACTTGGAGAATGTCACAATGCCATACTGAGAAGTATTCTTCCAGCTGTCATTAGTCAAGTCATTCCATTTTGCTGTACTTTTGTTATTATTCCCTTGATTATCGTTAACCTGAAGCTCGAAGCCTATAACTTCCCCTGCCTTAGGCGTAAGAGATTGCAGCCTTATCTTCGCCTCCACCTGATATCCCTTCGCCGTTTTCTTCACAGCACTTTGGAGACGCCCTGGAGAAGCACTGCCTGCAAAAGTAGCCACATTATCCGCACTGATTCGGAACTGCGCATCATCGTACTGGTAAAAAGGAGTACGCTGATGATTCTCATCCAGGAAAATCTCAACCGAATCCTGATCCCACGGATCGGTGGCGTTTGTGATAATGTTCGGGTCGGTTACATCAATGAACAGATACAGGTCTTGACCGGACCACATTGCACGAGCTTCCGCAAAGGCTCCCCCGCCTGGATTGAGAGGCATCACCTGGAATGGAGCAACTTTATTCCACTTGGCATCCTTCTCACCATCAATCGTGACGGTTCCTTGCAGAGCTTGAGCAGATTTAGGCATATTGGCCAGCTGAATGACGCCGTATTTGCTCGTATCCGAATGCTGAGATAAGGTACGATCATTCCAGTACAGCATCTGCTGTGCATTCGTTCCACCTGTTCCGGCATCCGTCACCCGTACATCCAGCCCTATTTCACGGGATGGTACCGCTGGTGCATTAGCCCACGGAATGGATACCTCCACCTGATATCCGTTCGCAACCTTTCGCACATGATACGTATTCGGCTGTGCTCCTGTCGCTGTACCTGCACGAGTTATCGTAATATGACGATCATCCGCTTCATACACAGGAGTTTTACCATTATTGAGATCAACAAATAGCTCTACCTTGTCCTGCGGATTTTTCGTTGTGTCCTGCACATCAATTAAAACATACAAATTGTTGTTATCCCACAGCGTTCGGAACGCCGCAGCTCCTGCACCCGAATTGCCTTTTAAGGCTGTAGCAACGGCCTTGTTCCAGACCGCATCCTGCTTGGGTGCTTTGATATTTGGTGTTCCGGACAGTGTAGCGGCCCGATTCGTCAAAACAGGCAGGCTTGATGCATCCGCCAGTCCCCAATAGGCTGGTTTGGATTGCAAAGCCGAGTCAAACAGGAAGGCTTGATTGTTATATGATTTCTCATCCTGCAGTCCCCATAAGGTCACGGAGGATATCACATCACTATGCTTTTGATACAAGTCGAACAATTCCTTATACCGATAGGCTTGCTTCACGGCCACGTCCTGAGGCAGCTTCTCTCCAAAAGGAATACCGCTGTCTACATCCAGCTCGGTAATCTGGATATCCAGTCCGAGCCCGGCGAACAGATTAATCGTTTTCTCAATTTCGGCAATTGGAGGAGATTCCAGGTTATAGTGAGATTGCAGACCTACACCGTCAATCAATCCTTTATCCTTTAACCTTTTCACCAATTGGTACATATGCTCTCTTTTCTCAGGAACCTCTGTAAAATACTCGTTATAATATAATTTCGCATCCGGGTCGGCGGCTCGGGCAAATTCAAACGTTTTCTCAACATAATCCGGGCCGATCAGCTCATAGAAAGGGCTTTTGCGCAACCCGTTGGCATCCCCGTTGCTGTCCGCAATCGCTTCATTCACAACATCCCAGGCATAGATTTTGCCTTTATATCGTTTCATGACCGTATCAACATAGTTCTGAATGCGGCTGAGAAGCAGGTCTCTGCTTGCGGGATTACCCTGATCATCCTTGAACATCCACTCCGCTGCATCAATATGCCACAGCAAGGCATGTCCACGCAGGCCCATATTATGCTGTTCTGCAAATTGCACATATTCATCTGAAGCCTGGAAATCATACACTCCCTTCGAAGGGGATACGAATTTAGGCTTCATCTCATACGTTGCCGTCAAGCTGTTAAAATGTTTGGATAACAATTGACCGTATGCCCCTTCGAGCTGCCAGCGATACACAGCGGCCCCGATGGGGAACTCGTTCTGGTACAAGTCCTGCAAAGAAGCAATATCAGTCTCAATAGCCAGCTCTCCCGCTTCCTCAATCTTCACATCATCCACATAAAAGGATAAGGTATCAACCGCGTCTTCGGAAACATATGGCGTTTCAATAAACAGATTCAATTCCTGCGGATTGTCACTGTATTGAAACGTTGCGGTAATATTATGCCACTGCTGCCACTCGTCTTTAGGAATGGTCACTTTGTCCAGCATATTCCAGCTCTCTGCCCCGTTTTTCTTGTAGGCTGTGAGTTGAATCGTTTGATCTGCGGCAGGCTTCTCCGTAAGTCTGACATACACCGATATGTTATACGTTGTATTGGGTTTCAACAGACCTTTCATCGGCAAACTCGGCCCATAATAGGAACGTTCCCGATTCGTAACCAGCATGCTGTATGTACCTTGGTGTGCTGCCTGCTGTGTGACCGTCAGCTTCTCGCTGCCGATGCGAGGAACCCAGCCTTGAAGTGTGCCATCCTCAAAGTCGGCGTTAAACGGACTAGCATTCTGTTTGACCGTTGTCGCAGCCCCCGGGTTGAATGCCTGCTCCGTCTGCTGTTCTTGTGCAAATACAGGCTGCTGGACAGGCAGCATAGTCATGATCAGCGTTGATGCCAGCACGGTTGAACTCCATTTTTTAAACGTATTCATTAAATGCCTCCTCTCGTTTTTTACATTATACTCTATGAAATAACGCTTACATATATATTTTTGTAAATTTTTTCAATATTTTAGCCTACTCTAGTTTCTTCGCGTATAATAAACATGAACCGACACCAACCATGCCAAAAAGGAGAGATCCATTATGTTGACCAAACTCAACTGGGTTACACTGCGCGTACGTAATCTGGACGCATCGATTCATTTCTATCACCATCTGCTCGGCATGCTCGTGCAGCGCCGATTCGAAAGCCGCGGGCGGCAGATCGCCATGCTTGGCCTGGGTCTAACCGGCGAAACCCTGCTAGAGCTAATTGAAGGAAGTGAGCAGGTGCTTCAACCTGAAGCCGGCATATCTATAGGATATGAAGTCGCGGACCTTGATATCGCAATGGAGCGCCTGGCGAAAATGCATATCCCTCTGCTGCGCGGACCTGTGCAGCCCAACTCCCGCCTGCGTTTTATTTACATAGCAGACCCGGACGGGTTCGAGGTACAGCTTGCCGAGCATCTGGAATAAGATATACATATGAGCGTACTCACATGACTGGAGCAACACAGCTTGCTTACAGCTTCATGCGCCGCATCAACGGCACACCTATACGATTCAGCAGATGATCCAGCAGTGCCCAGCACCACCGTCTGTGCAGCGGTAGATGGCGGTCATACACGGCGGAATATTCGAAATCCGCTTCCGCGCCGCGATTGCGCTTGAACTGGGCTGCACCCGCACTTTCATGCAGCAGAACACCGTTGTCACGAGCTTGTTCAATGAGACAGGCCGACAGCATGCGGTACAAGCCAACGGATTGTGGAATATCTGTATCATATCCGAACAATGGCGTGGTCATCATGCCGTTCCGGCAAAAATAACCCATAACGGCATCGATTCGCCCCTGCTTGCGCAAGCCGTAGATCCTTAACGATCCGCTCGCTTTTGCTGCAGCAATGAAACGTTCGCTGAACTGAGGATTGTCGTAGGAATACTTGTCCAGATATAACATGCGGTACAGCTCCACAATCCGTGGAATGTCTGCATCTGTCATTTCAGCGCCGGGTATCAGCTCATAACCATGCTTGTCCAGCAGCGCTTTATCTCGCTTGAGCAGCCACCGCGACTTGGCATTGCCAAAGTTGGGGTCACTCGCCTCATACAGATAAATTTGCCTGCTAGGTATGGAACGGCAGCCTGCGCCCTGAAGCTCTCTTATAATGTCCGAATGCAGCCGGGCACTCAGCGAACGAAAGATCACCGTATGCCGGGGATATCGCTGCTTGACGGCTTCAAGAATACAAACGGCCTGTTCGCCAGTCATGGCGGGATACAGATTGGTCGATAGCAGCCAGTTGTTCACATGTACAACCTTGTTGATTTTCGCTTTTTTCATGCCCCGGCCGAGGATACCCAGCAGCATGGAAAGTCCTTTTTCCAGCATCGGCTTCTGGAGCATGATCAGTTCCTGCTTGGCATACGTGACGTAATGAGTATAAGGTGAACAGACATATGCGTTATCATACTCTTCTTCATTAACAGTCACCGGCAGCACAAGCTCATTCATACGGGCAAGAAGCAGCGTCGTATTAACATTCGTCATATATTCAATGGTTCCATGCATCATCATCGGTTCAAGATAAGCCTGGGCGTATTTTGCATCTGCAGTATCAGGCCAGGTCATATCCTGGATTGAATCGCGGTCATAGAAGGTGACCTGTGTATCTATCACTCTTTTTCCCTCCATAGCGGCCTATTACTGAATCCTTCCTCTGTGTTTCACAAAATCAGCAATCCGCTCACCTGCTTGCAGATCCGCACGATCATAATAATAAACCATACCAAAGTGATAGGTCATCTGCTTTGCAACGATATAGAAGCGCTGATGCTCAAATTCATTTTCCAGGCAAAACACGATACCGTTTCGTTCATAGCCATACATCACAGGATGTAACTGAACAATCTCCTCTTCGGTTGCAAGCCGAATCTGGTCCACGCTGAATATCGTTCCCGGGCATAGAATAAACTCCACCCCCGTAAATGTAATTTCTACATTATGATAATATGTAAAGTCAAAGCTGCCTGCCAGCACCAACTGCTCGCTCTGCCATTGTGAAGGCTTAGTGATATAAAAGTGCTCAATATGGTCTGCCCTTAACTTCTGCTGCAGCTGCTCGACGATTCGGACCTGCTCGTTAAACGATTCATGTGTCATTATCCAATCCACCCTTTCTCCCGGTTAAAAATTCCGCAAGATGTCGATATGTTGGACCGTGCACTCTGCTGTTCATTTCTGCCAAGTCCATTTCCAGCCAGTAATCCGCCTCCATCAGTTCAATCATATCCAGCCGGGTTATATCCGCACATTTCGGATGCTTGGCCGCCTCAACCATCGGCTCAGGGCTGTCATCCCAATTAAATTCGCTCACCACGGCATGGATCAGCACTGCCGAATCCAGCGTTTGGACTCGTTCACACGCCTTGACTGAGGACTCCTCATATATAATATCATCTACGATCTGCTGCTCCTCAGCCGTCAGCTTCAAACGAACGGCTCCCGGTGTATCCAGCAGCAGCTCAGCAAGATTCGGGTTGTGTTTTCTTGCCAGATTCCAGGCTGTCGCCAAAATGCCGTGAGGGGAATCCAGTCTGGCGCCATATTCAAGCAACAGACGTATTGCTTCAGGCTGCTTGAACTTGACTGCTTTTTTCAAAGCGGTATCCCCCAGCTTGTCTTGCAATTCCAGATCGGGTTCAGCCTGAAGCAGACAGCGAATCCCCTCCAGCGGCATGCGATTGGTCAGAAAAAGCATAAGCGGTGTGCGTCCACGCTCATCCCGTTCATTCAGGTCTAATGCAGATGAAGCGATGACCTCGCTGACATATTCAATATGTTTGGATTTACTGATCTCAGTCCAATTCATGGGCCCTTCCCCTCGTTTCTTCATCTTGTATCTCACTACTCTCACTCTATCGAAAAAGACAGAGCGCTACAAGGGACCTTTGAACGCCAAAAAAAGCCCGCATAGTGCAGCATCTTTGTGCACTCGCGGACTCCTTTACAAGCTCTGCAACCTGACTTGAACTCAGGCTGACCTGGATTCCAGACTGATCTTGGCTGCTGCCGGTTTTTTTGGAAGCTTGGCTTCTTTTACCGCGGCTGCGCTGGCTCTCTGATGATCTGATACCAATGCACTTAAATCCACGATCAGCCTCTCCAGCCCTCCAAAGCTCTCCACCATATTCTGTGTCAAATTACGCTGCTCCTCCATGCTCGCCAAAATCTCCTCCGTGGCCGCACTCGACTGCTGCGTCACACTCGAAATTTCGGAAACCTCATTTACTATCCGGGTTGAGGACGTCTTCATCGTTGCCGAGCTTGTCTCGATCTCGGTGGCCTGACCCAGCACATCCTGTGAACCATGATTAATGGATTGGAACACTTCACCCGCGGTCTGCACACTTTCTCTTCCTTGCTGCAGGGACTGGCGAATGCCTTCAAACCTGCTTGTCAGTGCCTGTGTTTGTGTTCTCAGCCCTGTCAGAATTGTTGTGATCTCATTCGCAGATTGACCTGAGCTTTCAGCCAGTTTGCGTACTTCCTCCGACACAACCGCGAATCCCCGTCCATGCTCACCTGCACGCGCGGCTTCGATTGCCGCGTTCAGTGCAAGCAGGTTGGTTTGCGTTGCAATATCAGAGATGCTGTTCAGCATCATCGTCATGGATTCACTCTGTTCATTGAACTTCTGCATATCATCAGCGGTTGTATGAATAGCTGTATACAAGTCTCGCATCTGCACATTCAGCTCTTCCATCTGTTTACTGCCCATTTGTGTACTTGAGGCCATGCTTGCCGAGAGCTCTTTCATCTGCCGGGAATAGGAGGCCACATCTTGAATATGACGATCAGACAAAGAAAGAGACTCCGAAATATCCGCAATGCTTGTGGCCTGAAACTCCACTCCCTTGGCGACCTCGCTGAACCCAAGCGTCACCTCATTGGTAATGGAACCGGTAGCATCCACTTTTTGCTTGAGCTGCTCAGTATATCCCGAAAGTCCGGTCACCGATTTTTTTACACGTTCCAGCATGTCTTCAACACGCTTCCGCGAATTCTCTACCTCACTCCATCTCTGCTCACTCTCTTGAAACAACTTCTGATTCAATGCAGACACTACGACTAAAATAACGCCCGCCACGGCAAAAAGTGCCACATTCGTGATGTTCTCAATAAACTGCTCCCGGGTAGCTGTAGGTACAATCAACAGCTGCAAAATGCTGTTTGCAAGCATAACCGAGAAGCCGCTAAGAAATATGCGCTTATCCGGATACACCAGCAGTAGAGCTGATATAACGAGTGCTATGAGTGAATCCACGGTTCCCCAGCCGGCAAAAATGCCGCATGCGGTGATTAAGGTAACGTTTATCCACGGAATCAGATGGATATGCTTTTTCTTGGCATTGGCATAAGTCAGCCAGATCCCATACATAATCACAATTGCATTGGAAGCAAACAACTTGGGGTCCGTAAAAGCAAGCGCTATTCCAAATACCACTACAATCCATAACATCATCGTAATCATTTTGTTTCTTTTCCAGATAATTTCGTCAATACGATTCATACGTACCCCGCCTTTTATGTAAGTTCAAACAAATGCAGGCTGCCGATTTCATAAACATGCAAGCAGACTACTTAAATATATATCGGCCGGAAATGATACAAATGAATATAATATTTTAAATAATATTATGCTCGTATACTATATAACATCCAAAAAAAGAGCCTGTTCATGCGTAAGTTCGCATGACACAGACTCTGCTTTTCTTCGAATCAGAGACACATCGTCCTGCCTCTGTTATTTACCAAATACCAATGTCGTATTGGATGATCCGGCATATTTCGTAACAAATTCACGTGCATACGCTGCGCTCTCCACCTGATAGCTGTAATTGGAGCTTGGTCTCCAATTCGTTTTTGGCGAAGTCGGGCTGTTCAAAGCAGGTGTACTGCCTGTATCTGTGAACTCTCCCTTGCCCTTGTCATCCAGAATGCCGCCTTTTTCGGCCCCTGCACCAAAATAGTTATTTTCCGAGTAAATCCGGGCCTTCTCCCCGATCGTGATTGCTTGGTTGAAGTTGTTTGCATAATTGTTTTTGATATGGAAGTATCCGTAACGCATAAGCCCAGGGCCACGTACATACAGGTTTTCGAAATAGTTGTTGGACATCGTCACATGAGGTACGCCGTTGTAGCTGCTGTTGCCATCATTCGGGTGTCCCAGAATAATACCGTATTTATGATTGGCAAATTTGGAATTGCTGATCGTAATATAATCTGCCCGGTCACCGATATACAAGAGCTTGTCCAGATCGCTGCCGCCGGAACTGTAGCTGTGGCCGGAGAAGGTCACATGGTCAATCCAATAGTTTGATCCGGAAGTGATGTACATCTGGATATCATCGTTCGCATTGATATTAGCTGAATGATTAAAGGTCAGATTTTGAAAAATAACGTTGCTTGATCCTGATGTGGATCTGAAGTGAATGTTTGTTAAGGTGTGATTGTTAAAGGAACCTACCAATGTTTTGTTGGAACCAAATTCAACTTTTTGCAAGCTGGAGGAAGAAATATTTTGTTCAACCACAACAATCTTGGCCGCGGAGCCCGCCATATGAGTTCTCAGATCATTCAGATTACTGACATACACCACTTGACCATTACGACCGCCTGTTGTAGCCGCCTTGGATACACCATTCTCATTCTTGGCATTACCTGCAAAACCCGTCAGACCGTTCGTGCCTGTGTTCGGATAGCTGGCCGCACCATAAGTAGCAGGAGCCGTGGACACGGTCAACAGCAATAATGTAACAGCGAGCAAAAGCAAAGAAAATTTCTTCAAAATATCACCATCCTTTGTAATTTGTTCCTTCAAACAACTCGATTATAGCTTGTAACCTGCATTGTGACAATACAATTATTGCAAAAAGACAATAATCTTATCTTTTTTGCAACAGCAGGTCAGATATAGTGAAAAATAAAAAGATGAGAGCTGTCACACTACACGCGTGAACGTATCCCATCTTTGTTGTATTTATTTAATTTTGATCTCAAATTCATCTTTCGCGGCATCCTGCTGATTCCCGTAAACCTTACCGGGCTTCCCCTGTACTTTCAATATCATAGACTTGGGGTCATTCAAAAAATCACTATTGAACGAATACGTCATCCCATCCCCTGTTCCGCCGCTCCCCACCGGGGATAATGTTGTCTTCACTCCCTTATTCGATATGCTTGTGATCTCGAAAGGTCGAATGATATCCTCAAGGAAAAGCTCTGTCTCATAGTCAAGCTGTTTTTTGGGTTTATATTCAAACCTCACTCGTGTAACAAGCGGGGATATCTCCACGTCCGCTATCGACACTTCATGCTTCCCGAACTTAAACGTGCGATTTACATCAATGATTTCTGTTTGGGGTGTTGAAAATTTCGGGTCCAGAGCAAACGAAACATTCATTTTTTTGGAAAAAGCATACTTTCGCTCCTGCTGTCTCTCCCCCTGACTCTCTTGCTCCTCACTTTTCCTATCTCCTGGCTTATCGGGCACTACAGAGGAGAGTTGAAATTGAAAATTCAATTGATCCGGGAGCGGCTTGCTCCGGCTGCGTTCAAATGTTGTCCGACCATAGAGAACATTATTTTCATCTGAGAAATGGATGCCGTTTATATTGCCATTATCAATTAAATTTCCTGTGGAAGCATCCGTCAATTTGTCATTAACGATGGAATACATTTTATTTGGCATGTCTGTTCTGGCAGAATACAGGATGATGATGCGGTTCTCATCCGCCATTACGGCATCCAGGGTGAACTCGTATTTCCCCGTCTTCACTGTCTGATCTACAAGCTGCACATAGTTATGGTTAAGGGCTGATGTCAGGGTAACTCTCTCTGGATCTCTGGGAAGCAATTCGCGAAAAGGCTCCAGCTTGCCCCAATGAACAACAGGCTCGGGTGATGTCAACCGCTGCTGTCCATTGTCTCCAAACGCTCCAAACAACATAAATCCTAATATTACAGAAGCAGCGGACAAGAACACAATCCATTTGCTTGACCGGCCAAGGTTTCGCTTGCTCGTTCTGCCTTTGGCCAACCCGCGTTGAATGGCAGCAGTCGTATCCGCGGAATTCCATTGTTTTTGTTCTTTCTTAACCTCATATGCATCTGCCAGCAGCGCCTTTTCCTCAGGACTAATGGTCATGCCAATCCCTCCTGTTCTTCATCAGTTTGCGCAGTTGTTCAAGTCCCTTGTGCTGCCATGTCTTGATCGTGCCTTCCGGTTTATCCAGAATCAGAGCAATATCCGAGATTGTCATATCGTTGTAGTATCTCAGCAGCAATACATGCCGGTACTTCGGTTTGATTTGCCGCAATACAGACTGCATGGCAATTCGGTTATCTTCCATGCTGACCATCCACGAAGCAGGAATGTTACTCTCTATATTCTCCTCCGGCTGTGGTACGGCACGCTTGCGGCGGCGCTGTTCATCAATACAGGTATAGATCAAAATACGAATGATCCATGATTTAAAGGCCTTCTCGTTTTTGAGCGTATGTCGTTTCCTCCAGGCCCTGTATGTCATCTCTTGAATCGCTTCCAGCGCATCCTGCCGATTCCGCAGATAGCTGTAGGCAATGGAAATTAACGTATCCTGATGTTCTGTAATGGACTGTACAAATGCTGACTCATCTTCCATCTGAATGCAGATGATCTGCTTCCCGCCCAATTCGGTATCCATCCTGTACTCCCCCTCTCTCTGTGGTATAAGACGGATGAGAACCCCAGACCGTTTTCTTTTTTTGCATTAAAAAAAGCCCCGCAACAAGTTGAGGGAGCTCCCAGGCCACTTTGATTATGTTCACTTTACAGATTGCCAGTCACTTCAATGCCGTCAGCATGATCAAGAACCTTTCGAATCCAGACGATGAGTTTATCCAAAAATGCCTGCATATCCGGATCAGGGCTGTTCACCTGCTTCAAGTCCGCAACAATCGTATCCCACGTTTCATTCATAATCGGATTGTTCCAGCAGGGATCAAAAGAAGCATGAATCTCTCCGCTCCACGGGTCTGTTAACGGAAAAACACGACTGATCGCTGGCCGTATATGCTCAAAATCCTCGTCATAAATAAACAGCATATCTTCCTGCCGAACCTTGGACGTATCTTCATTCAAATATAAGGGGGAAAAGGTAAAACCGATATTCCTCGCCGGGCCTTCATATCGGTACAGAAGTACCGGGATTTGGCTTTTGGATGTTCTCGCCACAAAAAAAACCTTCCCTTCCTGTGTTATTCATACACGGCATCACAATTCAAACCATTCGAATATACCAGGGTACCGACTCGTCACCTCCTGCATCTGCTGCATCCAGGCACGTCCTTCCTCACCCCAAATATGAAACAAGCAATAGAAATAACGTTCACCGTCTGCCACTTCGTCCAGACCGCTCGCTTCCTCCAGCCATACTTCCAAAGCGTTCGGCCAGGATTCATCGCCACGTAGAAGAACAAAACCATCGGTGTGGAGTTCGAGACTATACATGCTGCTGTACGTAAGTGAAGCTGCCAGGCTTTGCATGATTTCAGGTAACCTGGCAGGCTCCTGCGTTCGGATTCCATACTCCCACCCCATAGATACACACTTCCTCTCAAACGTCCTGGGGACAACTCATCTCATTTCATCCCACTCTTCTCTTCTCTTCTCTTCTCTTCTCACGTTTCTCTGTTTCAATCTGTTCCCCTTCGCTCCACCGCGCATCCGCATTGCTGCAATTCATTCAACGCAGCTAACACGTCACGCTTCGGATTCAGTCTTCGAATCAAGTCGGCAGTGACTGGTGTATTATTAAATATTTCAGTTACAGCAGTCAAAGACATCTCCTGAATATCGTAGTACCCTTCAGCCCAATCGATATACCCCTCAGGTGTTGCCTCGATATAACCCAGCAGAAATTCAAACCCGCCGCTGGCATACACTTCGTCTTCTTCAGCCATGGCAAGCTCCATCCAGCTGCCTGCCTTCCACCCCGGAGCGCGCTCCTCCTGCCATAAACAAAACGTAACGTGCTCCCGATTCAGTACATCGTCGTGCTTCCTTAAAACCTTCATGAAGTTCTCCGGCACCTCGTCGTACATTCCCGGATAAATCTCACCATCTTCACGATTATGAAGGCTTAGGGGGGATTCGTGATCAAATCCTTTGATTAACGTGCCTGTTTTCGCAAACAACACATGCAGATGATCTCCTGCGCCGTTATCCACACTTCCCCAAGCCATATCCGGTTGGAATATATTAAAGTGATAGCGATGTACGCGAAGCCAAGCCTCCTCAGACAGAATGATATCCAATGCAGCCAATACCCGCATCCGCTCATGCAAAACAGGTGCATCTACCATCGCTGTACCTAACCAGTCCCGCATATACATCCTCCTTCCTGCAGTAATCCAATTATGTAAGCCAACTCATCTGTTATATGCGAATCAGATCATCTAACCTGTTCTGCCCCTGAACACTTGGCGAAAGTGTAACCGAGATCAGCGTCTCCTTTTTGAACACAGTACAGGCATAATTCCCGGGCTTTAATTGCAAAAAGATCCCTTGGGACAGCTCATCCGGTTCCAGCTCCCCGCCGCTTACATCATCTGCCGAGCCCAAATAAACGTTGCCCGAGGGAGCCTGAAAATAAAAGCACATTCCTTGCTCCGACTTGAGCGGCGCTTCCTGCACACGCCACTGCACTTCGTATAATCCGTCATCCCCCAGATTCAGAAACAGACAGTTGCCTGCATTAACCTCCTGCAGTTCATCCTCAGGGATGGACCACCAGTCCGCTGTATCCTCCAGACGATGCTCCAATGCTGCCAGGTCATAACAACACAGCGTAGCTGTATCGGTATCCATGTGAAAATTTCCTTCCATGCTCATCCACCCTCTCTTCATTCCATTATAACAATCCGACAACACCCGTTAAATGCAACTCTTGAACCATCTATGTCGCTGTCCTCTTCACTTCACGTTCAAAACTGTCGATATAATGATAACTGAATTTTTTTGAATTTGATGGAGGAATCTATGCCGATTAACAACAGGAAAGAACCTTTTCGCTATACTCTGAAGGAACCGATGTCCTTCGAAATTTATATTTTGAGCATTAACGGTATGGACGGTCCACCCAAGCCCATTCAGGCCGAATTGTGCGACATCAGCCGGTCCGGCTGCCAAATTGCTTTTCCGCTGTCTCTGCCTGTAGAAAATAACGACATACGCATCGCAATCAATCTCAAGCTGTCTGAGGATTTGTTGTATGTTGAAGGTACTCTCCGGTGGGGGATGGAAAAAAACACATTATGGCACTATGGCGTGCAGCTTGAAGTCGAAAAGGAAACACAGGATCGGTGGTCCAGAGAGATGCGTATGCTGGCAGGTCAAGGTAAAATTGTAGTGAGATAAGAGACCATCATTTTTAGCTGCAAATTTCACTATATACATAACAACATATAGATTTCTCCATTTATAATCTGTCTTTAAACCTAATTTGTACAAATACAAAAAAGCAGCTGCTTCCCAGACATCATCTGAGAAAACAGCTGCTTTGTTGTTTTAAATATACTTTCTATATAAGTTGAATTATTCTTTTACACGTTAACGGAGAGGACAGAAAAAACCTGAAAAAGCGGAGCTAAAAGCTTTCTGTAAGAAAGCTACATCGGAAGCATAAGCTTCGCCTTTATCACCGGATTTTTCCCTTTGGAAAAGGGAATCCAAAAAAATCTGGGGATAACAGCGATTGGAAGGTTATTCTGTCATCGAAGTGGATTGTGTAAAATCTTTAGTTCAACTTATATGGCTTTATGCTTTGGCAGTGAACAGCAGTTCTTGT
Source organism: Paenibacillus sp. TC-CSREp1 (assembly GCF_050171015.1). Classification (NCBI taxonomy): domain Bacteria; kingdom Bacillati; phylum Bacillota; class Bacilli; order Caryophanales; family Paenibacillaceae; genus Paenibacillus; species Paenibacillus sp. TC-CSREp1. Next base: position 67,157 of record NZ_JBNOKM010000013.1, read on the forward strand.
TCCTTCACCGCTGTACGACCAGCAGATTCGATGGATGCATACTGATGCATATTCGTGATAATGACTGGAGTAATCGTTGTGTAACCTGCTTTTTCGATCTCTTCGCGGTCAAACTCCATCAGTACATCCCCTACAGAAACCTTGGCTCCTGCCTGAACTTTTGGTGAAAAGAACTGACCTTTCAGCTTCACCGTATCAATCCCGATATGAATCAGCATCTCGGCACCGGTATCACTAACCAGACCGATAGCATGTCCACTCTTCGATAATGAGAATACCGTTCCGTTGATTGGAGAAACAACACGGCCTTCCGTCGGTTGAATTGCAAAACCTTTACCCATAATTTCTTCCGAGAACGCAGGGTCAGGGACTTCGCTAAGCGGACGAACTTTACCCGTGATCGGGCTGAATACTTGCTCATCCTGTGCTTTTGTTGCTTCTGTTACAATTGGAGCAGCTTCTTTTACTGGTTCTGCTACAGGTGCTGCAGTCTCAGCTACCGGGGCAGAAGCCTCTTCTTCCTGGAAGCCAAGAATGTATGTCAGTACAGCTGCAGCCACGATTGCAATTGCGCCACCCGCCAGTGCATACAGCAGTGTGCTGATCGCCGGGCTGATAAACGCGGCAATGCTTGGCAGACCTGCAAGACCAGTGATAACGTACGATTTTACATTGAAGATACCCATAAACGCACCCGCAACAGCGCCCCCGATCAGGGCTGCAATAAACGGTTTTTTGAACTTCATGTTAATCCCGTACATGGCAGGCTCTGTGATCCCCATAACCGCTGTAAGTCCTGTAGAATAGGCCAGGGACTTCGTTTTGCTATTTTTCGATCTCAAACCTACACCAAATGCTGCGCCCCCTTGTGCAAGGTTAGCTGCAAACATCAGCGGAATGATGAAGTCATAACCCAGTGTTGTCATTGAACCAACAACGATTGGCAGCAGCGCATAGTGCATGCCTGTAATAATCAGCAGGGACATTGTACCGCCAATCAGAATACTTGCAAAGATAGACATGTTGTCAAACAACCATGAGATTCCGCCCGACAATCCGTTACCAAGTACCGTACCCAATGGGCCTACAGTCATCAGTGTAACAGGAACCATAATCAGCAGTGTAACTGTTGGTACAACTAACAGCTTCAGCGAAGCGTGTGTAATACGATCAACGGCTTTTTCCACATAAGACGCAATCCACACGGCAAGAATAATTGGAATTACGGTTGATGAGTAGGTCGCCGCAATCACTTTAATGCCGATAAACGTAGTGTCTCCTTGAGCGAGCAGCGCCGTAATTGTTGGATGCATAATACCGGCTGCGAGTGCGGCGGCGATAAACATATTGCTGCCCAGCTTACGCGCTGCACTGATTGCCAGAATGATTGGCAGGAAGTAGAATGCACCATCACCAATGGCAGATAAAATAGTGTATGTCGAGCTTTTATCGGATAACCATCCCAGCGCGACCAGAATGGCTACAATCCCTTTGATCATACCTGCACCCGTGATTGCTGGCAGGATTGGAGTAAAAATACCTGAGATAAAGTCAAACAAAGCACTTATCGGATTTCTTTTTTTCTTCTCACCGCTTGTGGCACCTGACGATGCATCAGCATTCGGAGATTTGGACATATTGCCTACCAGTGCATTGTAAACTACAGGCACATCGTTTCCGATAATCACCTGAAACTGACCGCCATTCTCCATAACTCCCATAACGCCCGGTGTATTTTTCAGCGTCGCTTTGTCCGCCTTTTTGTTATCATTCAGGTTAAATCTGAGTCTTGTCATACAGTGGGTCACTTGATCAATGTTCTCTTCGCCACCAACAAGCTTCAAAATATCTTTGGACAATTGTTGTTTATCCATTGTGTTTTGCTCCTTTTATGTGTATTGAAAGGTTAAAAAAAAACCTAAACACCGAATAATGATGCAAGCTTTAAAAGCTTATCATTAATCAACGTTTAGGTTTTGCCTTTTTTGCAGTAACAATCCCGTTTCTATTCAATTGGCTGTTCATTTCGAACAACACGTTCAATGTGAATGGTGAGATACAGCACTTCTTCCTTGGACAAGACCCGATGATATATTTTGCGCGTATAATCGTTAATCTTGACGGCACATGCATGTGCTTCCGGATATTGCTTGCTCACCAGATCATGAAGCGGGTTGTCCTCTTCCTTGTCCTCAATCGCCGTACCTTGCAGTACACGCTGAGCAAAAAACTTCAGATGGGTCAGAAATCGGTAATAGCTCAGTGAATCTTCATCAAGTTCGATGACAAAGCTGCGCCGAACAATATTCAGAATATCCTTCACGATATTCATAATACTGATCGTTTCCCTCATCTCACCATTCATCTGGGCATTAACCAGATGCATAGCGATGAAGGCGCATTCGTCCTCGGGAAGAAGAACACCTAATGTTTCTTCAATAATCTGCAACGCCTTGAGACCAATCGCATATTCCTTGCGGTACATCCGCTTGATCTCCCAAAACAGCGCATTGCGAATCTGTAATCCTTGACGATGCCGATCAATGGCGAAATGAATATGATCGGTCAGTGAAATGTAGATGCTTTCATGAAGCTTCTCACCAAGTACCGTCTCGGCGTAACGGATAATTTCATCCGAGCACTCCACATATTCAACCGGAATATCGGACAGAAGTGTCTTCAATTTCTGGGATACTTCCTTGCTTTCGAGCGAAAATATTTTTTCGACTAGACTTTCGTCGATCAATTCACCAGTATGCTTTTTGAAGGCAATTCCGCGCCCCATAACGACCAGTTCATTACCTTCCGGGTCAATTACAGTAACCACATTGTTGTTGAGTACCTTCTCAATTTTCATTTTCTCCACATCACCTTGCACCGCCAAAGTAGTAAAAGGCAAAACCCAGACAGGTTACAATGTGTACCTGCCTCTGGTTTTGCCTGATTGAACAGTAACAATCCAGTATTCAATAGCCTTAGGTCTATCTTACCATACAAGCTTGCAAATGACAACGTTTTTCTGAAAGCGGTTAATGTGTATCTACACAAAACAAAAGGCTCTCATACAAGGTGGTTTGGAATGTTGCCCATTACTTCATTATTTATTAAGAATTGCCCCATTGGTACTAATAACTTCCTTATACCAGTGGAAGGACTTTTTCTTGTAACGCTCAAGTGAACCCGAACCGTCATTGTTGCGGTCAACATAGATGAATCCATACCGTTTCTTCATCTCTGCCGTTGATGCACTTACCAGGTCAATACATCCCCAGGACGTATACCCCATCACTTCTACACCATCCTCAAGTGCTTCCCCAACTTGCACCAGATGGTCATTCAAATATTGAATGCGATAGTCATCATTCACTGTTTTATTTCCGTTCTCATCCGTAATGAGTTCATCAACGGCACCCAAGCCATTTTCGACAATAAACAACGGTTTCTGATAACGGTCCCAGTATTTATTGAGGGTCACACGCAATCCCTGCGGATCGATCTGCCAGCCCCACTCACTCGCTTTCAAATACGGGTTCGGCACACCTGCAAACAGGTTTCCTTTCCCTTCTTTGCGTTTCTCCGGATCACCTGTCTCACAGATGCTTACATAATAACTGAAGGAGATGAAATCAACAGTATGTTTAAGAATGTCTTCGTCTCCGTCTTCAAACTTGATATTGATATTGTTGGCTTTGAAATAACGATTAATGTATTTCGGATAATAACCACGTGCGTGAATATCGGCAAAAATATCATTTCTTTGCTCCGCATGCATAGCGGCAACCACATCATCCGGGTTAGGTGTGAGCGGATACGTTGGCATGCTCAGCACCATACATCCGATTTTCGCTTCCGGCATAATTTCATGGCCCAGTTTAACGGCAAGCGCACTTGCTACTAATTCATGATGGATCGCTTGATACAGATCCTGCTTGGACAGTTTTTCTTTTGGCGTATAGATGCCCCCGCTCATGAAAGGCTCTTCCAAAATAGAGTTGATCTCGTTGAATGTGAGCCAATACTTCACTTTGCCTTTGAAACGATTAAACAGCACTGTAACGTAACGTTCATAAAACTCGATCATTTTGCGATTAACCCAGCCATCATAGGTTTTGGACAGATGCAGCGGTGTCTCATAGTGAGAGATCGTTACGAGCGGCTCAATACCGTACTTGTGACACTCGTCAAACAGATCATCATAAAACTGCAGGCCCTTCTCGTTTGGCTCCAGCTCGTCACCTTTGGGGAAAATGCGAGACCAGGCAATCGAGGTTCGGAACACCTTGAAGCCCATCTCGGCAAACAGTTTAACGTCCTCTTTGTAGCGGTTATAAAAATCAATACCGATCAATTTCAAGTTATCTTCGGTAGGGCCTTCTGTTCTTGGTGTCGTAATGCCATGCGGCATAACGTCCTGCACAGACAAACCTTTGCCATCAACATTATAGGCTCCTTCAAGCTGGTTGGCCGCTACTGCGCCGCCCCAAAGGAAATCCTTCGGAAATGGTGTTGTCATTTGAATTCATCCTCTCAACTTTGATTATCTATATAAATTGAACTAAGGATTTTACACAATCCACTCCGATGACAGAATAACCTGGAGAGTAGCTGCTATCCCCAGATTTTTTCGATCCCCTTTTCCAAGGGAAAAATCCGGTGATAAAGGCGAAGCTTATGCTTCCGATGTAGCTTTCTTACAGAAAGCTTTTAGCTCCGCTTTTTCAGTTTTTTTCTGTCCTCTCCGTTCAAGTGTAAATAAATAGTTCAACTTATATAGAATTTATTTTCTAACCGTACTTAATTTTACTTGGTCCCCACTTGCTCTAAACGCTCCATGATCCGCTCAAGCTGTGCCCCCGTTACGGTTTGCATCGTATCAAACTTGCCTTTGCTCACTCCCGTCATAACACCTGCACGGGCGCTATTCTGAATCGCTTCATATGCCCAGTGTTTGCTGTTGACATCGCCAAACACCAGTTTCACCGAATCTGCAGCAGGCTTCCAATTCTTATTAGCCAAGATATGGTCTACAATGACTGCCATCTGCGCACGTGTTACTTCGCTTTCTGGAGCAAACTGTTGGTTGCCGATGCCTTTCATTAGTCCTGCCTTGGTCACCTTCGCAACAGCTTCAGCAGCCCAGTCGGGAGCGCTGTCCACATAAGGATAATCCTCAGTTCCTTCCGAAAGCTGTAAAACATCAGCCAGGATCACAGCGATCTGTGCGCGGGTTACAGCTTCAGACGGTTGCACACCATGCTCGGATGAACCTGTGCCCTGCTCTTCATTCGTTCCTTTATGAAGTTTGAACAAACTAGCGATAACCTCTTTGTTGTTGAACGCAGGTACCCAGGACCAGTGTTTCAAACCTCCGTAAAACCTCTGGCTATCCATGTATGCATCATCATATAACGTTAAGTGTACCTGCTTCGCTCCCATCTCGGTCAAAGCCTGATACGCAAGTGAGCTTGTGCGACTATCTGTTGTTGGATCATTTTGGGCATGCATAATCCATACAGGTACATTTACAATGCCTTTCAATTCTTTCTTGAACGCATCAACGGAGCCCGTATAATCCGCAACGGTATCTTTAGCTGCAACGATGATTGCTCCTGCAAACAGGTCAGGATACTGCATCAGAAAGCGGAATGCTCCACCGCCGCCACTGGATACACCAGACAGATAGATTCGGTCCGGGTCTACTTCACCTTCAGCAACAAGCTTTTGAATCAATTCATGCTGAGCTTCGAAGTAGGCCTGCATGATTGGCAGCTGCTCTGCATTGTTGTAAATTTTGAAGCTGTAATTCTCGGGATATTGCACCGCAAGCACAGAAGTATCATACCCCGATTCCGTCCAGACTACTGCACCGCGATTAGCAGTTAGATGATTGCGTCCGTCCGTTCCAACTTCGCCTCCGCCGTGAAGCCATACCATCAGCGGCTTAGCTTCTTTGGAAGGACTGCGCTTCAGATTATAGGATAGCGTTACACCGTTGCTGGCTGTAAATTGTGCCTTTTCAAACTCATCGACGGTACGTGTTTTCACCTGGTTTACACTTTTTTTATCAAAGGAAAGCTCTGGATATGTTTTGCTGGTTACAGCAAACTCGGATTTCAGACCTCCAGGATATTTGAAAGGTTTCACGGCCATGTGGATTGTATCATCCTTCATGGACAGCGTGATGCCATCATCTTCATAATTGTCCTGCACAATTTCTCCCGCAGCATTCAGCGGATATCCATCATAATTCCCTGTAATATCAAAGTCCGACGCCTTCAGATTTTTGTATTTTTCCACGTCTGCAACCGTAATGTCGAAGGATTCGACCATCTCTCCCGGATCACCTACAAACGTATTTGCCTGAATTTGTGTCACTTGTGCACTCTCTGCACCTGTTGTCCCAGGCCAGATCACACTCAAACTCAAGGTTAGTGCCAGCATGCAGGAAACATGTTTAACGCCTCTGTTCCACTTTTTCAAAAAGAACCCCTCCAGCTCATATGATGGTTGATTGCAAAGTAAAAAGCGGACAAGCGCCAACCAAAAGGGTTGTATGAAGCGAAAGCTCATATCACACTTTTAAGTCAAGTTTTGCCCGCTCCTGTGCGATAACAATCCTAAGAATGTCATCACTTTATTTCTGATGTTTATTTATTTCTGATGTATATCTCTAGTTCATGCACTCCATCTGGTATCTCTAAGAGAGAAAGAATTACAGTTGTTCACCATTGCTGGCAATAACATTTTTGTACCATTCAAATGAATCCTTTTTGGAGCGTGCCAGCGTTCCGTTGCCTTCATCGTCCAGATCCACATAGATGAAGCCATAACGCTTGGACATTTCGGATGTAGACATGCTCACAAGGTCAATCGGGCCCCATGCGGTAAATCCGATGAGCTCAACCCCGTCCTTGATCGCTTCTTTCATCTGTTCAATGTGTTTCTTGAGATAGTTGACACGGTAAGAGTCATGAATGGAACCGTCCTCTTCCACTTTGTCATACGCACCCAGACCGTTCTCAACGATAAAGAGCGGCTTCTGATAACGATCCCAGAAGTTGTTCAACGTTACGCGCAGACCGATCGGGTCAATCTCCCAACCCCAGTCGGAAGCTTCCAGATAAGGGTTTTTCACACCACCCGTCAGATTACCTGTAGTTTCAGCAGCATCCGCAGAAGCCGATTTGGTCACGGACATGTAATAACTGAAAGAGATGAAGTCTACGGTGTTGTTCAGCAGAATCTCATCATCGCCTGCTTCTTTTTGAATGACAATGTTGTTCTCGTCAAAATAACGCGCCATGTAGTTCGGGTATTTACCACGAGCGTGCATGTCCGTGAAGAAGAGGTTAAGCTGATTCTCATGCTGAGCCAGTTGAACATCAACCGGATTACAAGTCGCCGGATAGGTTTCCATACGTGCAAGCATACAGCCCACCTGGGAGCCAGGGATAATCTCATGTGCAAGCTTTGTCACCATAGCACTTGCTACAAATTGATGATGCAGTGCTTGATACGTTGTTTGCAGCTTATTGCCTACTTTATCAATCAGAATGCCGCCGCCAGTGTATGGACTGAACACCATCACATTAATCTCATTGAATGTCAGCCAGTATTTCACTTTATCTTTATAACGTTTAAATACGGTTTCTGCGTAACGAACATAGTGTCCGATCACTTCACGGCTTGCCCAGCCGTTATATTTTTGCGTCAAGCCAAGCGGAGTCTCATAGTGAGACAGTGTAACAAGCGGTTCAATACCGTATTTATGCAGCTCATCAAATACTTCATCATAGAACTTCAAGCCTGCTTCATTTGGTTCCTGGTCATAACCGTTCGGGAAAATACGTGCCCAGTGAATGGACAAACGGAATACTTTGAAGCCCATTTCAGCAAACAGTGCGATATCTTCTCTGAAACGGTGGTAGAAATCAATACCAAAGCGTTTCGGGAAACGTTCTTCAATTTTGCCAGAGAGAATCTCTTCGATTCGGGAAGAGGAAATTTCCATGGCATGTCCACCCGTACGCTTTTCTTTTGGCACATGAGCGATCATGTCCGCTGTGGATAGACCTTTACCGTCCTTATCGAATGCGCCCTCCAGTTGGTTTGCAGCTGTAGCACCGCCCCACAGGAAGTTTTCAGGGAATCCTTTTTTTGCCGTGGTCATCATAACAACCTCTTTTCGAAATATTTTTTGGTCTTTCATCGTTCAAGAGCAGGCTCAAAACAGAGCAGAAAACAAGAAAAACCTAAACTCAGGGTAAAATGGCACCAGAAAAAAAGGGCCTACATTTCACCATCAGTTTAGGTTTTGCCTGTCTTCACAGTTACAATCCATCAAAAGATGTTATAACATATTCTGTTGTTTTGCTCTTGTGATGTAAGCGTAACACATTTATTTTGTAAAATCAAATTCATCAAAACGAGCCGCTTCAGACCGCATTCAATCTCATCTAACAAGCAATATTAACGTGGCATTTGCATAATCGCTGCCCTAAGCGCGTTAGCTCCTTCTACCGTTTCCAGATAACTTGCAGGACTTTGGTCCCCTAGAGCCGGAACCTTCTTATCCATCCACTTGAACGCATAGTCCCCCATTTCACATAAGAGCACCTTGCTTATATCATTCGGAATTCCTTTTATTCGTGCGTTTTCTTTCCATTCGTTCGGCACCCGGGTATACCATTCGTCAAACAGCTGAGCGAAGGAGTCCCAATGCTCCTGTCTAAATGCAGATGAACAAGTATCTTTCATACTCATGTAACATTCCTGCCTTTCTTAGGAGATGTGCCCCTCAGGTCCTATCTCATATAATTCAGCCTAAAGCTCCTTGCAGCCAATATTGTAACGTTTACACTTAATTTTAAATGATCTTCAGGCCAAAGAACAACCAGGAAGGAATGAAATGATTATGTCTCATGAAGAAAATACATCCGGCTGGGATGCCATTGACCAGGCGATGCAGCAACTATATGGAGAACAAGAGCCTAAACATTACGGCACAGCAATCCCCTATATGCTTGGCGGGCCTGATCCCTTGGATGGCATTAGCGCCTACGCGGTCGATACACCGATGCCGCACTGGCATTTTGTTACGTATGGCTTCTCGGAACTCTATGACAAAGAAGCTGAGGATACGTCTCGCAGCGGATATGGATTCGAGCTGACGTTTCGTCTGACACGCACAGAGGATGAAACGGAGCCCCCGGCATGGGCGCTAAATCTGCTGCAGAACATGGGACGATATGTGTTTAACAGCGGTAATCTGTTCCAGCCTGGTGATTATCTTGATGCAAATGGTCCCATCTGTCTGAACTCCGATACACTGCTGACTGCACTTGCCTTCGTAGCAGACCCGGATTTGCCTGAACGGATGACACCTAACGGCGCAGTGCAATTCATTCAAATGGTCGGCATAACCTGTCGGGAACTGGAGATGATCCAGAGCTGGAATACCCGTGGTTTTCTGGCTGCCTGTGAAAGCTATATGCCCAAGTATGTCACGGATTTGATGAGAAACTCCTACGCAGATATTCCTTCCGTGATCCAGGCGACCGAACGAGGCATTGAAGTGGACGGTTCAAGCACAGCCTTTTTATTCATACAACAACTAAGCTGGGAGCCCGCACGCAAAAAACTGTTACAGAAAAATGTGCCTGCCAAACTTGTGTTGGGCGCCCAGCAGGCCACACTTCTGAGCAGCATTCTCCGGAGTCGAATCGCCAAAAAAGCGACCTTGTCCCTGATCGGGCCTGAAGTCAATATCGTCTTTGAAGCCGGGGACCAGCCATCTGTCGTTGAAACCGAACGGGAAGTGAGGCTGACTGTAAATCAGCAGGCCGTTGATGAGCTCGCAGGTCAGCTTCGTCCTCAGGCCAGTTCCTTTGAGCTTCCTTCACTGGACAAGCTTCAGATCGAAATTGTGCCAACACAGATTAAGGATCAGGAAGGCAACGTCATTAAAACGATTGGATAACCAATAATTGTTGTTTCAAGAACTCGTTAATTGTCTTATTGATAGGAGAACACTGCCGTCAATGTTAACCCGCACGATACAAAGAGAAAATCACACACATCTTTTCAGGAGGGCTTTTATGTCTATTATGAAAAAAACATCTTTATTCGCTATGCTCATTATGGTAATGCTTGTGGCTGCTGCTTGCGGAAACAAGGCAGATAACAATGCAAAATCCAACGATTCCACTGCAGCAGAATCGACGACTACAGGCACCGATGACGCTGCATCCAAAACCGATGATACGGACAAAACCAGCGAAACTGGTACAGACAGTACCGACACTTCCAGCGAAGAGAACAATGCATCCGACGATACATCAAAAGTAGAGCTGGGCACAACTCAGAAAGGTTCTTACACCAATGATTATTTCGGCGTATCATTGAAATTCCCTGAAGCTTGGGAATTCCAGGATGCGGAGGGCATGAATGAACTGACCAACGCTACTTCCGAAGTGATTGCTGGTGATGATGCAACAAAGAAAAAACAGATCGAGCTGTCTCAAGCCAAAACGCTGAATCTGCTTATGGCATCTCAATACCCGCTGGATGGGAGCAAGGTTGGCCCTTCCGCGATGGCTATTGCCGAGAAAGTCAGCTTGCTGCAAGGCATTCTTACAGGGAAGGACTACCTGAAAGCCACCAAGAAGTTTATGGAAGACAGCAACTTTCCTTATGAATACAAAGAATTCACAACGGAAACCATCGGCGGTAAAGAGATGGATCTGATGCAGATTACGATGGATGCAGGCGACGGAACAACGATTACCCAGGATTACTACAGCACCATCATTGAGGGATATGCGTTTAACTTTATTTTCACTTACATGGATGAACAAACCAAATCCGAGATCGACAACATTAAAAAGTCTGTTCAATTCAAATAAAAACAAGCCCCGGCGAATGATGCAAACCGATCACGCCGGGGCTCCTTGTTTTTTTGTACAACAACCAATCACTTAACTAGATAAGGCTACCCAATGTCCTTCTTTCACCTCAACCCATCGGGAATGCTCCAGATGATATCGGTCTCCTGTGTCCAAACCTGCCTTGTCTTGCTCCCCTGCAGCGACACGTGGTTTATTTTTCTCCACGGCCGGATCAGGAACCGGAATAGCTGACAGCAATGCTTTGGTATATGGGTGCTGCGGATTGGTGTAAAGCTCTTCACTCTCGGCCAGCTCTACAATTTTGCCGTTATACATCACCGCAACACGATCACTGATATGTTTCACCATCGACAGATCATGTGCGATAAACAGGTACGTCAGTCCCAGACGCTGCTGCAGCTCTTCGAGCAACTGCACGATTTGCGCCTGAATGGAGACGTCCAGTGCCGACAACGGCTCGTCGCAGACAATAAACTCAGGCTCCACGGCCAGAGCTCTCGCAATACCGATTCGCTGGCGCTGTCCCCCCGAGAACTCATGCGGGTATCGCTGTGCATGGGATGGATCAAGACCCACCATGTCCAGCAGCTCCTCCACCCGTTTTTGCCGTTGCTGGGCAGTGCCCGCAAGCTGATGAATATCCAGAGCCTCGCCGATGATATCCATAATTCTAATTTTAGGATTAAGGGAAGCATACGGGTCCTGGAAAATAATCTGCATGTGTCTTCGCATCGTTTTCATCTCGGCAGGTGTGAGGCGCTGCAGCGGAATGCCTTTAAAGAGCACATCTCCTCCTGTTGGCTCATGCAAACGCAAAATCGCTCGCCCCGTGGTTGATTTCCCACTGCCTGATTCACCTACAACACCAAGTGTCTCCCCTTGTCGGATATGAAAGCTGATATCATTCACGGCTTTTAATGTATTGCCTTTGCCGAGATTGAAATATTGTTTAAGGGATTTGACTTCCAATAAGGGCAGGGCGTCATGTACTTCTTGTTGAACCAGAGAAGCCGGTTTCGGCTTTTTCTTCTCGTCCAGACGCGGCAGCGCGTTCAGCAAACGGATCGTATACGGATGCTTCGGATTAGCAAATATCTGCTCCGTAGTTCCCGTCTCGACAATCTCTCCTTCTTTCATAACGACAACCCGGTCACACATGCCCGCAACGACACCCAGATCATGTGTAATGAGAATAATGGATGTGCCAAGCTGATCCTGCATATCCTTCATCAGATTCAGGATTTGTGCCTGAATGGTCACATCCAGAGCCGTTGTCGGTTCATCCGCAATCAGTAATTCAGGGCGACATGCAAGAGCAATACCAATCATTACCCGCTGACGCATGCCCCCGGAAAATTCATGTGGGTATTGGTTGTAGCGTATAGCGCTTTGTTTGATGCCAACCCGTTCCATCATGGCAATGGCCTGCTTTTTGGCTTCCCTTTTGGTTAGCTTTTGATGTTTGATCAGGCTCTCCGAGATCTGTTGACCCACCTTGATAGTCGGATTAAGCGAGCTCATCGGGTCCTGGAAGATCATGCCGATGTCGCGGCCGCGAATGTGTTCCATTTCCTTTTGTGATTTCCCGGCAAGGTCAACACCTTTAAACCAAATTTCACCCGACTTCATCTGTGAAGGAGGCGAGGCAAGCAGTCGCATAATGGAACGTGCGGTTACACTTTTACCGCTGCCCGATTCCCCGACAATGCCTAACGTTTCCCCTTTCCGAAGTTCAAAGCTTACCTGCTTGACCGCTTGAAATTCACTCTCTCCTGTGTAAAAAGAGACCGACAAATCATTCACTCGAAGTAAAGTCTCCACGTGTACACCCTTCCTTTCTTGCCCACTCGATCAGTTTATATGTATACAATTCCATACCTTGACATTTAAACATACCCTACCTAATATATACTATATTGATCGGAATAATGCAATTAACCTTCGGTGAAAGGAGGTATTATCGTTTGACTGATGGAGTACAAAGCCAAAGCACCTCACGTTTGGCAGCACATCTGAGCTTCATTTATGGCAAAATGCTGCTTCATCCCGTTTACCGATATGTACTGCTGATTTTAGGTTTACCGATAAACCTGATCATTTATCTGCTTTGGCGCTCTGATCGAAAGCAGGATCAATGGGACGCTGTCAGACAGCAGATGGAACAGGAACTGCGAAGCACTTCCTACCTTGAGGTCAAGCGGTTGGAGCTTGAAGAGCAATTAAGACGAAAGCATCGGTTCTTCAAACAGGAGGTCAGTGAGGCAGCGTTCAATCAGCAGCTTCACGGCTGGCTTGAGGAAACACTTCAGAAGGAACTGCAGGAACGAACGGCGCGCGAACTGGAGAAGCAGGGGCGATACCGCCTGGAAATGCATGATACATTTGGTCAGTGGATTGCCAAGCCATGGTTTCTTACTTTGTCTATCCTGCCAGGCTGTCTCATGTATCTCATCCTGTTTCTGTACGGTAATGCGTATCTCAAGTACATATTTGAAAGAGTGCTCATGACAATCTTTGTCATTCTGGGTGTAGCCACACTTGTATTTACGATTTTGTACCTGTCTCCGTTTAATCCGGCAGCCAACATTCTTGGCGTGACGGCGACTCAGGAGCAGATTGCAGCCTTTAATCATGTATATGGTCTCGATCAGCCTTATCTGACACAGCTGTGGAACAACATCAAAGGTGTCGCCACGTTTGATCTCGGCAAATCTTTTGCGGGAAATGAAAATGTAACAGCCACGATTGCCCGGAAGTTTCCCATCACACTGACTCTTGCCGTGATCTCGCTGCTGCTGGCACTGGTTATTGCTTTACCTATCGGAATTATATCGGCGATCAGGCCTAATTCCTGGTTTGACTACACGTTTATGTTCATCGCCCTGATTGGTTTGTCGATTCCGAACTTCTGGCAGGGACTTATCTTCATACTGAATTTCTCAATTAAAATGCAATGGCTACCCGCCACCTTTAATCCGCAGAACTGGCTGTCCATGATTATGCCGGTCATCGTGCTTGGTACAGGACTCACGGCTGCGGTGGCCCGAATGACCCGCTCCTCCACGCTGGAGGTCATTCATGAGGATTATGTCATGACTGCTCGGGCCAAAGGGTTAAGTGAACGTCAAGTCATGCTGAAACATGCGGTACGCAACGCACTGATTCCGATTATTACGGTCGTGGGGCTTCAATTCGGAGCTATGCTGGGCGGGGCCGCGGTAACAGAAAAGGTATTCAATATTAGCGGACTCGGCAGCTACATTGTAGATAAACAATTCATTCCTGATATTCCGAGTATTATGGGCGGAGTTATCTACACAGCAATCACGATCTCTATTGTGAACGTTGTAGTTGACCTGTTTTACGCGTTTATTGATCCAAGGGTCCGCTCCAAAATGAAACAATATTAAAGCAGGTGTATTATGACAAAATCAGGCTCCTTCACACAGGAAACACGTTTCAGACTCAAGTCCTCACAACAATACAGTCAAGCCAGCTTTGCATGCATTACTTCGGTGCTGCTGACTCTGCTACTGCTGATCAACAGTTATGACTGGAGCGAGCAGGCCATCCAGCCTTTAGTAGCCGGCATGGCTGGTGTATATCTTTTCTTCACGTTGATGCAGAGTCTGCTCGTCATTCTAATCAGACGTAACCTGATACAGCATGGCGCGATAACAGCTTTGACACGCAGACTGGCCTGGGTGCAAACGCTGGCTGCTTTTACAGGCAACATTTTTATCGCCACAGCCGCCCTGCATTTGATTCGGAAGCGAACGAGCATTGAATACACATTTGCTGTATACACCTTGTTAACCCAGCTGTTTGTGATCGGTGTATCGGCGCTCAACGTGTTCAAGCCTTATGTTGCCGATACCTTTCTGCCATCCATGGCGCTGCTTCTGTGTATACTGGTGATTGATCTGATTGTATTGGTGATTATATCCCGGTATGATGCGGACTCACCTCTCCCTCGCTGGATGACGGTTATAGGTTTGGTAATGATCATTAGCGTGGTTACAGGCAATCTGTTCGCTCTGCTGCTTGGCATATCTATCCTTCGTCGGTTGCGCAGACAGGGACAGCAGGGAACAAATTTCTGGAATGATCTGTGGGAGCGGCTTGCTCCAAATATGACAGCGATGTCCGGACTTTTCTTCATCATCTTCCTGTTTTCCATCTCGATCTGCAGTTTCTTTACGTTCGACTACAGCATGGCTGTGGAAAACAACTATGGAGCTCTGCTTCAGCCGCCTTCTCTGGCTTATCCTCTGGGAACGGATGATTTCGGCCGATGTTTGTTTTCAAGAATCGTCTTCGGGGCCCGGATTTCCCTGATTGTCGGTTTTATGTCAACACTGATTCCGGTCGTGATTGGCGGTGCACTGGGGGCCTTCTCAGGTTTCTATGGAAGACACACGGATAACATCATCATGCGTCTGCTGGATATTCTGTATGCTATTCCGGGCATTCTGCTCGCTATCGCAATCATTGCCGCTTTCGGTGCAAACACGGTGAATCTGATTATAGCGCTGAGTCTGGGCTCTATTCCAACGTATGCAAGAACGATGCGGGCCAGCGTGCTTTATGTATCCACGTTTGAGTTTGTCGAGGCGGCGCGTGCCCTAGGGTACAACAATCGTACGATTATTTTCAAACACATCATTCCCAATGCACTGGCACCGATGATTATCAAATCCACACTCACGATCGGCGGGGCCGTCATTGCAACCAGCAGCTTGAGTTATCTTGGACTTGGTGTAGAACCACACATTCCGGAATGGGGCAACATTCTGAAGCTGGGCAGCACCTATCTGGAAACTCATTCGTATCTGGCGATCTATCCCGGACTGGCGATCATTCTGCTTGTGCTTTCGTTTAACTTTCTCGGTGACGGATTGCGGGATGCACTTGATCCCAAGCTGGAGAAGGCGTGACGATAAATTTATTCAGTTGAACTAAAAAAGTAATTTACACGGGACACTCCGATGACAGAATAACCTTCCAATCGCTGTTATCCCCAGATTTTTTTGATTCCTCTTTCTAAAGGGGAAAATCCGGTGATAAAGGCGGAGTTTATGCTTCCGATGCAGCTTTCTTTCAGAAAGCTTTTAGCTCCGCTTTTCCAGGTTTTTTCTGTCCTCTCCGTTTTTTGTGTAAATGAAATAGTTCAAAAAAAATCATACATCACATCTATTAACATAATGGAGGGTATTATCATGAAAAAACGTACACTTTTCGCCTTGCTGCTCATTCTCGTGCTTGTGATCTCTGGCTGCAATGTGAAAACAAAAACCGAATCCCAGGAAGAGAACAAACCTTCCGACACTTCGGAAACGGCAACCAAAGCAGTCGATATCGAGCTGCTCGCCATGAGCTCTTCCGAGAATGATGTCAACATTATCCGCGATCAGCTGACCAAAAACGGCTTCAATGTAAAGCTGAATCTGCAGCCGGATTACGGCAGCTTTAAATCCCAGCAGGACGCAGGGAATTATGATATCGCCGTGTCCAGCTGGACAACGGTAACGGGCAACCCGGATTATGCGGTTCGCTCTCTTTTCAAAACAGGCGGGGATTACAGCATTCTCGCGGACCAAGAGATTGACAAGCTGATTGATCAGGCGGCAACACAGACACCAGACGAATACAAAGCAACGTACAAACAGCTGGAGGACCGTCTGGTTACGGACCAAGCGTATATCGCTCCACTCTATATCTCTCTGAAAAGCCAGGCTGTAAACAAGGAAATTCTGAATGTCGATACCGTTCGCCTGTCCAAATCCCGTGCGCTGGCGTGGGAGCCGATTGAGTTCAAGGACAGCTCCAAGAACAGTAAAGATCCGTTGATTTTGACACAAGCTATGTCTGTTCTGACTTCCCTTGACCCGATCAAAGGAAACGACGGTTCAATCAACCAGATCAATACGAACATGTATGTACGTCTCGTCAACCTGACGGATGACGATCAGCTGACAGCGGATGGTTCACTATCCCGTAACTTTACGATTGCAGATGGCAATTCCGAGTATTATTTTGTACTTCGTGACGACATCAATTTTGCCAAAATCGAGAACAAAAAGGCTGTAGATACCGGAGAGCGTGTAGGTGCAGATGATGTTATCTTCTCCCTCGACCGTGCCAAAAACAAAGACTCCGTTCCGGATCACCGCACGTACAGTCTGCATGAGCATATCAAGCAGGCAGAACTGGTCACAGACTTGAGCTCACTGGAGGCCGTGAAACAATCCGGGGGCAGCGGAACCGTACTTGAAGCGCTGAATCAAGGACTGGACAGTGATATCAAAGAGCTTGTGAGTGATAAAAATCAGGCTGATAACGGTGCAGGCAAATACCAGGTCGTTAAGGTAACCACCACTGAACCGTTCCCGCAAGTGCTGAATTATTTGGCGCACCAATCGGCGGGTATCGTATCCAAGAAACAAGTGGAAAGCATCAATACGTATGATGTCGCATCCTTCGATGTGAACAAGGATATCCCTTATGGGGATCAAAACACCGTAACCGAGGGTGCAAGCTACAACAACACGCTGTATACCAGTGGCCCTTACATTCTTTCTTATAAAAATGACTACGAGGGTGTCTTCCTGAAAAATCCGGGATACCGCAAAGGTTCTGACTTCGCGCCGAAGATTGATCAGGTAAACGTACGCTTCATCGCGGATGCCGACAGTGCTCTGTCTGCACTTCGCAGCAGTGAAATCCACCTGTATTACGGGGTGCCTGAGACGAAATATGACATTATCCAGAATGACAGCAAATTGCAGCTGCAAAGCATTCCAAGTAATGCCGTATCGTATCTGCTGTTCAACACAGCCAATCGTGAAGTGGCCAAGAGCAGTGATCTGAGAAAAGCAGTGCTGTACTCCATTAATCAGGATGAGATTCTGCAATTTTACAAAAACAACAAAATCAAAGCTTACTCTACCGTAAGCCCGCTTGTGCCAACCGGAAATGAACTCAAGGCTGATCCAGCCAAAGTGAAAGAATTCCTGAGCAAGTACAACGCGTCAAAATAAACCTCTGAACGAAAAGGCTGTCACCAGGATCATGCAGATCCATCGGTGACAGCCTTTTCCTGTTATTTCATTCTGGCACTTGGCAATCTGCCAAAATGTCTGGATAGTGCCTCATGCTATCCGCCTCTGTAATGCTGCGGATCACTCTGCATGGCACGCCGGCTGCGAGCGAATTCGGAGGGATATCACGTGTAACGACACTTCCTGCTCCAATGACACATCCGTCCCCGATTGTAACTCCACCACACACTGTAACATTGGCGGATAGCCATACATCATTGCCGATCGTAACCGGTTTGGCATAACATAGCGACTTCAATTCACCATGCTGATTCACCATCTGTCTCCGTTCACTTGCAATCAAGGGATGAACGGGAGTTACAATGGTGACATTCGGGCCAAAGCTGGTATAGTCTCCAATCGTCACTTGTGCATCATCCTGTATGGTCAGGTTATAATTCGCAAAAAAGTGGTGACCGATCCGGGTATGCACACCATAGTGAAAGAAAATGGGACCCTGCATAAATCCGCCTTCCCCCAACTCACCCAGTAACTGTTGTAATATCAGCTCTCTTTCCTCCGTCTGTTCTTCAAAGGATTGGCTATAACGCTGACTGAGATGATGAGCTTTCCTCTTGATTTCCTTCAGTTCCGGATCACCCGGATTAAACAGCGTACCTCTCAGGATTCTTTCTTCTTCACGCATCCCGACTCCCCCTCATCTATACACTATTCCTGTAAATCCATCATGGCCTGAATCGTGACCAGCACACCATTTTCGTCATTGGATTTGGTCATAAACTGAGCTGCGCGTTTTGTATTCTCACAGGCATTGCTCATCGCAAAGCTGTATCTGGCAATCCCCATCAGCTCAACATCATTTTCTCCATCACCAAAAGACATCGTTTCGTGGGGAGTTACTCCCAGCATCTCCTGCAATGTTTTGACCGTTTCTCCTTTATGGGTATGCAGCGCTGTAATATCCAGCCATCTGGGTTCAGAATCAACAATATAGATTTGCCCTTCCATGGTCTGTTCCACATGTTTACGCAGTGCTGTACAGCGTCCTTGTGGATCGAATACGGTAATTTTTATAAAGGAAGTGCTGATGCCTGCAAAAGAGTCCGTTTTGATGACCTGTTCATACGAGCTTTTCACAACGTCATACATCTCATCCGAAATGGAAGAATGCACATAAGCGGCATCGCTTGCACACACGATAATCGTCATCTGAGGATCAAACGACCGAATCTTCTCGATGGCCTGCAACGCCAATGTGCGCTCCATGCTAAACTCCCGAACCACCTGCCCGTCCTTCTTGATTCTGGCTGCACTGTCCCCAAGAATCCATACACCTTCTCCATGTTCGCCAAATAATTTCTCCACACGTTCGCACTGCTTTCCGGTACACGCTACAAAAGTAACACCTTTATGTTTCATCTCTTCATGAACTTCTTTAAACAATGGCATATCAAATGATCCTTGACTGTTCAGAAACGTTCCATCCAGATCGGTTACAACAAGTTTAATCATGCTGAGTGCCTCCATTAGGAATTTATTTAGGAAAATCAAAGGACGATGGATCACTTATGCTGGATATAACTTACTAAATAATCTTTATTAATAATATTTATGAAGTATCTGTAAGTCATCCTGTCCTCCACATGATCGTACTTCGTGTAACTGGTTTCATGTCAATACAAAGTTTCGATCAGGTATTCTGCTCCCTTAAAAGTAAAAATCCACAGAACCTGTTCTGCGGATTATATAACTTCAGATAAAATGGAAACCTTCAATGCTTCAAGTACCTTGCCTCTTAACCCTGCATCAAAATCATGCTGAAATGAGTTCTGATGTACGATCTCAGGCAGAGCAGGCATAGGGTGCTGCTGTATATATTGTTCCCATGCCGAATGCAGCTCTTCTCTGTGAACCTTCTCCTGATAGATCACAATCTCGTGCGGGGCAGCAACAGCATTGACCGTGTGCAAAATCCGGCACACCTGCTCTGTGAAATCCGAGTTACTGATATCCCCTTTCCAATCAGGAGAACCAGGAAGATACTTGATCTCACCAAACATCCCGTTTTTACCACGTATAATGTGTCCGTTCAGCATCATGCCCATCCCAGGCGGATAACGATTGGGAAAATAAATGCCTGCCACACTCTTCTCCTTCGTATCCTCATGTAAGCTACAATATCCGCTAATCGCCGAATTCACATCGTTCTCCACAATAATTTGCAATCCAGACTTGCTTTCGATCTCCTGAATCAAACGAGAGTGGATAAGTTCGTCATGGCTGCTTACGGTAATGTCCCCATCAACGACCTGTCCGGGGATACCGATTCCGATCATATGAATGGAAGGATACGCCGCAATACAACGCTCAATCAACTCAAGCACATGCTGTTTATTTAAAACGCTCAGAAGACTCTCTTCTTTCAACAGAACTTCATTCTCCAGATTGATTACCACTGCCGAGATCAGCTCCTGACCTTTCATCTCTTTCAAGGACAGAACCAAAGCAAGCTTATAGTTATAATTATACCGATAAGCCTGGGCAGGGCGCCCTCCATTCGATGGAACGATTTTATCCTGAAGCAACTCACCCTCCTCACACAGCTCCTGAATGAGCGCATTAATGGTCACTACGCTAAGATTCGTCAGGGAAGCAAGCTGCGGTTTCGTTGCCGTTTCAATCTGCTGCATGACTTCACGCACAATATTCATGTTAATGTGTTTCATCATTGTAGCGTTCGCTTTTTTCATAAGCCTCTCGTTTCTACCCCGGTTCAGTAACCAAAGCAATCATATTCATGTTATCGTGCTCCAATCATAACATAATACATTGCTTCAACGCATGATGTTCATTCAAACAGATCGTCTATAGATTTTACAGGTTGAACATCCATTGGCTGTTTGCACAGAGTCATATTAGCATAAACACCCGCCCAGATGATCAGAGCCATAATGACGTATGCCATGCCTCTCACCTCCTATATGGTTTCATTAGTGAGCGATTGACCGTTTCTGCACAGATCAACATAAGTACAAGCAGCACCAGCACTACGCCGGGAAAAGAGGACATCCCTGTTTTCGCTGCGAGCAATCCAAAAAGCGGCGGAAGGAATGTAGTTCCTGTATAGGCAACAGCCATTTGATACCCCATGAGTCTTGCTGCATTTCCTTTACCGAAGCGGGAGGGCGTTTCATGCAAAAGTCCAGGATAGATTGGAGCCAGACCCAGGCCAATAAACACCAGGCCGCCAGCAGCAAATCCTGAGGGCAAAGGCAGCAGCAGCACGATTCCGCCGATAATGGTAACGATTTGACCATAACGGATGAGCAGCAGATTAGAAACCTTTAAGGTAATAAACCCTGTAATCAACCTGCCGAATGTAATCCCCGCATAGTAGAGTGAAACCCAGCCAGCGGCCACTTCTGCCGAAACTTTTCTTGTACCGACAAGATAGCTGGCTCCCCAAAGTCCAACCGTCATCTCCACACCACAATAGAAAAGAAAAGCGATAAGTGTAGGTTTAACCCCTTTTAGACGCAAAAGCTTTATCGCCAAGACCTCGCCAGACCTATCGATTGGGTTATTGTTTAACGAGTCGGGAGTTGAACGGGTGGCTGCCACACGTTTCCACAACGGCAGTGTAAGCAGGAGTACCACAACGAGACTAAATTGAATTCCTGCAACAGCTGCGTAACCGCCTCGCCAGGAGTGCTGGCCTGCGATAGAAGCCGCCATGATGAAAGGCCCCATAGTAGCACCTACACCCCAGAAGCAATGCAGCCAGTTCATGTGGTGTGCCTCATAATGTTCTGCTACATAATGGTTCAGCGCTGCATCCACTGCACCCGCACCTAACCCGAGGGGAATCGCCAGTATGATAAACCAGGCCAGAGAGGGAGCGAGGGAGAATACCGAAAGGCACACCGCTGTAAGCAAGCAGCTGAGAAATGTGATTTTACCTGTGCCCAACAGGCGGATCATACGACCGCTTGCGAGACTGGAAATAATCGTTCCAGCAGCAACAATCATGGATATAAGACCTGCTGCTCCGACAGATGATCCAATCTCGGGCCATATGACGGGCCAAGCTGAGCCTAACAGAGAATCCGGGAGACCCAGACTGATAAACGCCAGATAGATGATCAATAAAAACCAGGTTGCCAACAGGATATCTCCTTTCTTGATGCAGCACTTTAGCGACATTAATAAATATACTTTATAAAGTTTATATCTTAAGTATGCAGGCATCATATATCCTTGTCAATATAGAAAAAACGCCAGCCATGTTGAGAACATGCTGCGAACCCTCACCTTATGGTATATTTCCGTTGGATGTCTGGCAGCAAAGTTACCGTCTGAATACCGAGTCCCCAGGCAAAATAGAACAAATGAATGAGCGAAACATTCTGAATCCAGAACATTTGCAGAACGATCCAGATAAGCAAAACATGCCCCGTATACAAAGAAAAACTCCAGGCCCAGTAACGTTCAGGGTACAGGTTCAACTTCTCACCTAACACCCACTTGCACCTGTACAAGAGAGAAATACAAATATAAATAGGGAGCACACCAAGCAGCAGCAGCAGGATCATTCCCGGAATCAAAAAATCAGGAAAGGGTGCATTCTTCAGTAGAGAATCAGGCATATTCAACCATTTTCCGGATGGTTCAATCACCAGCATTAGTCCGCCAGCGACAGCTCCAGTCCCCAGCAAGCCATGCATTATTGCAAGCACGTATGATTTTTCCGAACGATGTGTTGTCATCATGAAGTGCCCCCTCTTTTATTCAATTTCAATCCCATTTTCTCATAACTGAAAATAAAACCCTGTGCTTCTTTTCACTAATAAGGTCATATGACTTATTTATATGGAAAAACTTGATAAAGGAACGTATGTTCGGTATAATAGCGATATACACTGAATGAGCGAGGCATAATATGATGGATGACAAATTTATTAAAGAATTGCGTAGAATTAGCCGTGACGACAGGCGCCGATCCGAGTTTATGATTCAGGGCATGAAGGAAACATTGCAGGAACGCAAAGAGGAAGGTGTAGTTAAACGCTGGTTGCGGCGGCGCAAGATCAAGAAGAGCATCTCTGAACGATTTAGCTCGGACTCCTCTTCTAACCATAAGTAAACAGAGTTGAACATGATATAAGGAGGCCCGATAAGCCTCCCTGGATTCATTACATAGTTTTAGAATAACTTGTGGCGTGTGGCGTTTTCCATGATTAAGGCAAAATTGCAAACGACCGAACGGGAAATCCGGATGCTTTTTCCGCTTTCGGAACAATGTTGAAAATTACGGCTCCTTTGGCGGGAACCTGATCCAGATTGGTTAACAATTCTACCTGATATGTATCCTGAGCCAGTACGTAATATTCGGCCAGCAGAGCCCCATTTTTTTGATAATCTACCGCAGCATCTGTATCAAACGTTTCATGCCCGATGGCTTTGATATGGCGTTCTTCAAACAGGAAGGTCAACGCAGCAACAGACCATCCCGGTGCATGACTATTACCTTCAGCATCCTTGTTGTCAAAGTCCTCATGGCTTGGCCAGCGCTTGCTCCAGTCGGTCCGCAGGGCCACGAAGCTGCCTTCTTCAATCCTGCCATGCTCTTGCTCAAATTCAAGGATATGCTCTACGTTCAGGGTGAAATCGGGATTGCTCTCCACAGCAGCAGATTGGTCAATCACAACGAGCGGCAGCACCAGCTCTTTGAGTCCCAATTCATCGAGATAACGTGTATCGCGCACAAAGTGAATCGGTGCATCCAGATGCGTGCCATATTGTCCAGGGAACTTGAAGCTCTGGGCAAAGAAACCTTGATCAT
This sequence comes from Paenibacillus sp. TC-CSREp1, assembly GCF_050171015.1. Lineage (NCBI taxonomy): Bacteria > Bacillati > Bacillota > Bacilli > Caryophanales > Paenibacillaceae > Paenibacillus > Paenibacillus sp. TC-CSREp1. The sequence continues at coordinate 90,967 of NZ_JBNOKM010000013.1, forward strand.
GGTTAAACAGCGTATCAAACTGCGCAGCATCAAAAGCAGAGAAATGCGGAGATGCAGGGCCGAAGGTATGCGTAAGATCAACCCATTTCTTCCCTTTTAACACTTGAATGGCTTGTATAATTTCGTTGGTCATACGTCTCACCTCTTATGCAAAATGGAATAAATTTCTCCTATTATATCTCAATGTTATGCAATGGTGAATATGCAATTGTTAAATATAAAAAAGCCGCTCTCCTGTGTGGAGAACGGCCTTGATCTTCAGGTTGACGGTCATCGTTCGTTTAACTTGTAACCATAATTTGAGCGTGTAAGCAACAGCTTTGACTTGCCGGTTACGATTACGAGCTATCAATACCCGCTTAATCTGCTGTAATCACCAGCTTGCCCCGCGTATGATGGGATTCACTTTTTTGGTGGGCATCACGCAAGCCTTGTTCTGTTAACGGATATGTCTCATCAATAATAGATCTCAGCTTCCCTGCAGCCGCAAGCTCGGCCAGCTGTTCAAGCTGATCTCCCTTAGGCTCCATCATAAATACACTGCCCTTCACACCAGCTTCCTTCGCCAGCTGCTCATCCGGCTTCTCCACCAGTGAGACGAGACGCCCTCCGGATTTCAACACCTTGAAGCTATCCCGCTGGATGTTGCCGCCCATCGTATCCAGAACGACATCATAACCTGAGAGAACTTGCGAGAAATCCTGTTCCTTATAGTTAATAAAATGGTCCACACCCAACGAGCGAAGCAGTTCTTCATTCGCCGCACTTGCGGTGGAAGCCACCTCGGCTCCCAAAGACTTGGCGATCTGAATCGCATATGTGCCTACGCCTCCTGCACCCGCATGGATAAGCACCTTCTGTCCCTTGCCTAATCGACCATGATCCACCAGCGCTTGCCAGGCTGTCATTGCAGCGAGTGGAATCGCTGCGGCTTCCTCGAAGCTGAGCTGCTCAGGTATACGTGCAACGATATCGGCATCAACAGCAACATATTCTGCATAGGTTCCGAATTGCCGGGGCCGAGCGAATACGCGATCCCCTTCTCTGAAACGGGTAACGTTTGAACCGGCCTCTGCCACAGTTCCTGCTACATCTCCGCCCAGAATCATTGGCAATTGGTCTGCTGCTTCTTTCAAGTGGCCTTGTCTTATTTTAAAGTCCACTGGATTTACAGAAGTCGCATGTGTGCGGATCAATACCTGATTCACACCACACGCCGGCTTCTGCACCTCTTTTTCCTTTAATTGTTCGGGCCCGCCAAATGCATCAATCACAATAGCTTTCATGCTGATCCCTGCCTTTCTTGAAAATGGAATGATGTGACATGTGATAGGTTATTCTCATACTCTTCTCTATTTATGATTACCCCATACGTCGGTTTACTTGACCTGATGTCACTGAATGTTCATTCCATAAGCAAGACATGCTGATGACACTATTGAACGTTTTGCAAAAATCGCAGAACAGCTTCCTGCAATTGCCTCAAGCCTGGTTGTTCTATTGGAAAGTGGCCTGCTCCCTCTAAAATGACAAGCTCCTTATCCACGGTCAATCGATCATAGAAAGCTTGACTGAACGCTAACGGCGTCATCGGGTCCATCTCAGGATGAACCAGCAGCACCGGACATCGACTGAATTGTTCTGGACTCACCTCCGGTGTTTTATTCAAAAAGGTTCTTAATAGCTCCAGAGGTACAGACGCAGCAGCAGCCTGTGGATCATTCATAATGAGACGGGTCAGGTCCTTATTGTTCGTAATCAGATCCATCCGGGAGACCCGTTTGACTGAAATTCGTACAGCATCAAGCACACCAGGCATAAAATCCATCATACGCTTGCCTGCACGACTGACCCATCGGTTCGGTGCAATCTGATCTCGCATCTCGGGATCACTCGTGTCTACAAATGTCGTTGCAATCAATCCCTTGACATGTTTGTTTCGCACGCTGACATGATAGGCAAGCATGCCTCCTATGCTGCTTCCCAACACAACGAACGGTTTGCCATCTCTCTTATACTCCCGTTCTATAAGGGCGTCCAACAGTGTAATCCACAGATCATAGTTTATACGTGTGTTATGTAATGCGTAGCTTAGTCCATACGGTGGCAGATCGGGAGATATGACCTCGTAACCATGCAGCTGCAGCATTCGTGCGTAGGGAGCAAGCAATCTGCCATTCCCCCCGGCGCCATGAATGAACAGAATTTTGACTGGAGACGCGGGCACAGCTAATCGATCCATATGAAGATGAACTCCGTTCACTTCCCACCATTCTTCCTCTGGACAGTTATCCTCCCCCAGTCTCACCTCCTCAGGAAAAAAATGCTGATACAGTTTCCAATACAAATGTGTTGTCTGATAAGAAGGCAAACTTGTTCTCATATGTAACTCCTTTTGGGATATAAAAAAAGCCGTACGATGTACGACTTTGGAATCCTCTATGCTAATACTGATACTTATGTTTATATCATATATCCTCTAATCCGGGAACTGCACATTACCCGGAACGATGTATGCACCGCCTGATCCGTCGTTCGGCAGTGCCGGAATCGTATCATACAGAACTTGCCCCCGGATATCCGTGATCCGAATGCTCAGTTTTTCTTTACCAAGCCCGGTACCCAGAAAATGATTATAATCCTGTTTTTCGAGATTAAGCCAGGAGCCATCCTTCTGTTTCACTTCAAACTTCAACACCGGATACTTATGATGGCGAACCTGAATGGCCGCCCACCACTGACTGCTGCCTTCCTTGATCCGATAGGAAACGTTTCCTTCAATCGGAGCTTTGACAACTTTCCAGCTGATATCAATCTTCCCCGCCTGAAGATCACCGATCTGGCTGAATGCGTTAGGCGAGAGGTCCAATGCCCCGCTGGCTCCTTCCGGGTACAAATCCGTAACGTAGACTACGGTCTTTCCTTTGGGACCCTGTACCTCAAGATAAGCTCCAGCTAAAGCAGCTTTGACTCCATTATAATTGAGCTGATATGGGTTGAGTGCGGTAATCTTCATATCCGCCGGAATCGGATCAAGCAGCACAGCACCACCTGAATACCCGGAGCCTGTGTACGTAGCATATCCCTGATATGTATCGTTCCAGGCTGCAGATGCTGGCAGGGCAAACAAAACCAGGCCAAGCAACAAACCAGTGGCGGACCTTCTGAGACGCTGGAATCCACTCTTCTTGTTCATGATTATTCCTCCTTATGATTTTGAAATTCGAATAAAGATTTCGTGCAACCCACTACGATGACAGAACAATCCGGAGACCAGCTGTTATCCGTCAAGGTGTAAATGAATTGTTCCGCTTATGTAGTTATGTCAATTCTCATGGGCGCTGTGACATTCAATAACATAATTTTACATATAATTTAAAATTTTTAAATCCTTTTCTGTAAAATCACATCCAAAGTCCTGCTTTCAAATACAACAAAAAAAAAGCGCCACACTCGGGAGATACCTAACTCTCCAGTCAAGTGTGACGCCTGTCTCTGCTCTGTATTAACATCTGAGCCTGCTATCCTGCTTTATCCTACTCGTCCTGCTATCCTGTTATCCTAATTTATCCTAGTATACTGCTTTGTCCTGTTCGTCTTACTTATCCTGCTTCCTTTTGTTTGGTCCGATTCCTGATCCTTTCGTAACGCGCGTAAAGCTTGGGAGACTCTTTGGTCAGAATAGGCCCAAGTACAGCGAGAATGAGCACATATAATACGGCAAAGGACTGAATGGAAGCCATAAGCCCTCCTGCTTTACCGATGTTGGCCATAATGATTGAGAACTCGCCGCGGGATACCAGGGTGAAGCCGACATTTAATGATGCCTTGGTCGAGACTCCAGCCATTTTCCCTGCAATCATGCCTGCACCGAAGTTACTCAGAATTGTCAGAACAACCGCAATCAGGGTCATACCTACCGCCCCGCCGAGGGTGGAGGGTTCGATGGTCAGGCCAAAGCTGAAGAAAAATATGGCACCGAAAAAGTCCTTGAACGGCATAATCTGCTGCTCAATCCGGCTGACATGTCTTGATTCACCAAGCACAAGTCCAATCATTAACGCGCCAATAGCCTCGGCTACATGCAGCGTCTCCGAGAAACCCGCCACCAGGAAAAGCAAAGTCATGATCGCCAGCAGAAACAGCTCCGATGACTTGATATTAAGCGCCTTATCTATATATTTAATACTCTTCCTGCCGATAATCAGGAACAGCACAATAAACAGCAACGCAGAAAGCGATACCAGCAGCACACTACCCAGTGAAGTCGCCCCGCTAAGCACAAGTCCAGTCAGAATAGAGATGTGAATAGCGATGAACAGATCATCAAACATAATCATGCCCATAATAATTTCGGTCTCCGGATTGGCTGTCCGTTTCAGATCCACGAGTACCTTGGCAACGATAGCGGTTGAAGAACTCGTCATAATACCGCACACAACCATCGTTTCCTGAAGGGGCAGATTCATGAACCAGCCCAGCAGCAGACCAGAGACAAAATTAAGACCGACATAGAATATGCCGCCAGTGAGAATTGCTTTACCCGATTTTAACAACCGGGAGACCGAGAACTCCAAGCCCAGATAAAATAATAAAAATAAAATACCCAGCCTGCCCATAAATTCAATAAAAGACGAGCTTTCGATAAATCGTAAATCCACAATGCCAAACTGTGGTGCATGCGGTCCAACGGCCATACCGATCAGAATGTAAAATGGAATAACCGAAAATCGTAGTCGTGCAGATATTAATCCCGTAAGTGTAATCAGCGCAACGGCAACCCCCACTTCGAATATGAGCATATCCATACGCTACATCCGCCCATCGGTCAACCATTGTTTGAGCTGCTTGAGCTGGTCACGTTCACCTGCAACAACAATCGTTGCTCCGCTGGTAAAAACGTACTCCGGCCCCGGATTAAATTGCTTTTCCTTCTCCTTGTCAACCGCCGCCAGAATCGCCACACCGGTCACCTGCCGAATGTTCAGCTCTCCAATGGTCTTCCCGACACAGGCAGCATGAGGTTCGATGCGCAGCCACTCGATGAGCAGGCCTTCCAGCATGACTTCCCGTTCGTTCTGGAACTGTGGTTTATACGTCATGCCGCCAACAATAGCGGCTACAGCTCTAGCTTCATCATCGTCAAGGGTTACCAGAGATACCATATCTCCGAGTTCTTCCGCGTGCTCGCCTGACTCCATATGGAACAGATCACGACGCTCATCGTTATGCACCACAATGACAAGATGCTCTCCGCTGCGGGTATGCAGCCAGTATTTGCGTCCGATGCCTGGCAGATCCGTTTCTTTAAAGTGCATGGTCTGCACCTCCCCGGGATAACCCTTGCATGGAGTTCGAACCCGGTTCATCCAGTTGCTCAGAATGCTGCACCTGCTCCGAGTTTTGTTCGGAAGCCCATTGAATGTCCGCTATACGTATCCTCATGGAACCCGCAGGAGTAGAGATGGCTCTCATTTCTCCCTTATCTCCCAGCAGCAGCTGACGTCCCACAGGAGAAAGGAATGAAATCTGCCCCGCATCCGGGTCTGCTTCCTCCGGCATCACAATCGTTAACGTATCCGATGTATGAAAATCAACATACTCGAGTTCAATTTTGCTGCCAATCAGCACAACGGAGCCCAGTTGTTCATCCGGCCCGGCAAGCAGCTGCTCCACCCGCTCTGTATATGCCATCAGTTGCTTATCCAACTGCACACGCTCAGGATTATGCACGTCAAAATAAGCGTCAAGAAATGTTCTTTTCTCTTCGCCCAGGGTCAACAGCTGACTCACCAGCTTTTCTCTGCGGTTGTCAAGTGGATTTCTACGGTTCATAGTAGATTTCACCTCCTATGCACGCCTTGTTCTCCACGTTGATTCGCTTGTTGTAACTTTTCATCATCCTGTTGTCCTCCTTCTTATAATAAAAGAGCCCCACTTGTGAGCCCTCCTTACCATCTTACCAAAATGAAATTATTAATCCAATCTATTCCGCTAACTTGGCGTTTTATTCTATAACCTGGAACTATTATCCATCATTTCACGATATTCATTACATACTATGACAGATCCATAGAACATTTTAATTGGCTCATAAAAAACATTTTATGGATTTTCATCTCGTATTTTTATTTTCTTTCCTGTATATTTAACTACAAACTTTTATGCAATTTATACAAATAGGTATCTGCAGACTTTAACACGATAAAGGAGTGCATTGAAAAAGTGTCCACGATTACAAAAGAAAGTTCAACATCTCAAGCTACTACTGCCGCAGCATATGTTCATTGCGTTTATGAGTCGGTCATCGCAAGAAATCCGAACGAGAGCGAATTTCATCAGGCTGTCAAAGAAATCCTGGATTCACTGATCCCCGTCATTGAGGCACATCCAAAATACAGAAATCACAGTCTGTTAGAGCAGCTTGTTGAGCCAGAACGGGTGATTACGTTCCGTGTACCATGGGTAGATGATCAGGGCAAGGTGCAGGTTAACCGCGGATTCCGGGTACAGTTTAACAGCGCCATCGGTCCTTACAAAGGCGGGCTTCGTTTCCACCCTTCGGTATACTCCGGTATTATCAAATTTTTGGGCTTTGAACAAATTTTCAAAAACGCATTGACTGGCCTGCCGATCGGCGGGGGTAAAGGCGGCTCTGACTTTGATCCAAAAGGGAAATCCGATCAGGAAGTGATGCGCTTCACGCAAAGCTTCATGACAGAGCTGTACAAATACATCGGTCCCGATGCAGACGTTCCAGCAGGTGATATTGGCGTAGGCGCACGGGAAATCGGTTATATGTTCGGTCAATATAAACGTATTCGTGGCGGACATGAAGCTGGCGTACTGACAGGCAAAGGTCTGCTGTATGGTGGAAGTCTCGCACGGAAAGAAGCAACGGGTTATGGCTGCGTATACTTCGTTAACGAAATGCTCGCTTCCAAGGGGCTCAGCTTCAAGGACAGCACCGTGGTTGTCTCTGGTTCCGGCAACGTATCCATTTACGCTATCCAGAAGGCACAGGAGCTTGGCGCTCGCGTCGTAGCGTGCAGCGACTCCGGTGGTTATATTCATGATCCGCAAGGCATTAATCTGGATACCGTGAAACGTCTGAAAGAAGTGGAGCGTCTGCGGATTAGCGAATACGTCAAAGAACACCCGCACGCTACATATACGGAAGGCTTTGAAGGCATCTGGTCCATTCCTTGTGACATCGCTCTTCCATGTGCCACTCAGAACGAAATTGATGAACATGCTGCAGCCCTTCTGGTCAAAGGCGGCGTTAAAGCGATTGGTGAAGGTGCCAACATGCCTTCCACTCTGGCTGCGATTGATGTATTCCTTGGTGCTGGCGTACTGTTTGGTCCTGCCAAAGCGGCAAATGCAGGTGGCGTTGCCGTGTCTGCTCTTGAAATGTCACAGAACAGCATGCGGTTGTCCTGGACATTTGAAGAAGTTGACGCCAAGCTTCACGACATTATGAAAAATATTTACAAGAGCTGTGTCGAAGCTGCCGAAGAATACGGCTGCGAGGGTAACCTTCTGGCTGGTGCAAATATTGCAGGCTTCCTCAAGGTCGCTGATTCAATGATCGCTCAGGGTGTCGTGTAAGTTATTTTTATGTATATCCTTTAATAGCTTAATCTAAAAAAAGCCTTTCCTTCGTTCTGTAGCTCTTTCAAGCTATCGTTTCGAGGAAAGGCTTTTTATCGTACCCCATACTCAATTATGCGATTAACTGCTGATCATTCGGTTCTCCCTGGTCATGAACACATCCACTGCATCCTCATGATCCACGATAAATCCGAAACGTTCATACAAGCGCTGTGCGGGGCTTCCCTGCAGCACGTTCAGCGTTATTCGCTTGTGCCTGACATCTTCCTGTTCTAGCAGCAGGTTAAGCACCTTAGTTCCCAAGGTTCTGCCCTGATGCTCGGGATGAATATAGAAGTGCTCCCGCAGAAGCCCCCCTTCGATCGGTTTTAACGCCACACAGCCAATCAGGACGCCTTCTCTCTCCAAAATCCAGGTATGTTCCGGATGAAACGTATTGCGGAAGCGCTCCCTGACCCTGATCTCGTCATATCGTCCCAAACGTGTCAGGTCATCACGCAGCACCAAAGCTCGTAATTCTGCCAGCTGCTCCGTGTCCGCCAGAACGGCCTGACGCAAGATTATTCCGTCCACTTTCTAACACCTCCATACATTTCTCATATTCTATCATAGCTGTACTTCCTATTGTCATTAGGAACGGGAGAATATTAATCTCTCTTTTCAATTGAAGTGAATAACTGACAATGGTAAAGTGTTAATCATCTGAGGGTATTTCTGAATTTGAATTCATTCGTTTTATGATGATAAGGAAGTGTGTATTTTGTCTAACGTACCATTCATTAGCAGTGAGAATCCTCACCTTCAAGCAGACTGTGAGCGATGTTTCGGGCTCTGCTGTGTCGCCCTGCCTTACGGAAAATCTTCCGATTTTGCTTTTGACAAATCCAGTGGCACACCCTGTCCTAATCTGCGTGAGGATGATCGCTGCGGTATCCATACGCAGCTTCGTCAGAAAGGCTTCAAGGGCTGCACCGTTTATGATTGCTTCGGCGCGGGCCAGAAGCTGTCGCAGGTTACGTATGCAGGGAGAAGCTGGCGAACCCACCCCGAATCGGCGCGGGAGATGTTTGACTGTCTGCCTGTTCTGCGTCAGATTCATGAGCTGATCAGTTATATGAGAGAGGTCATGATGCGGCAAGATACGTCATCGCTGCATGCTGCTATGACTGAGGTTTATCCGGGCGTATTACAACTGAGTGAGCTTGAGCCAGAGGTCCTCCTGGAGCTGGACCTTACAAGCCATCGTTCTAACGTAAACGCTCTGTTGCTCCAGGCCAGTGAACGGGTTCGTGGGAGTGCTCCGGCAGTTACGTCTGCTTCTAAAAAGTCCAAGACCAAAAAACGCAGTGGTATGGACTTTCTGGGAGCTAATCTTCAAGGAGCCGATCTGAGAGGTACCAGCTTCCGGGGCGCGCTTATGATCGCCGCTAACCTGCGCCATGCCGATGCTCGGAACGCGGATTGGATTGGAGCAGACCTGCGGGATACAGAGCTCGGTGGAGCCGATCTTCGCGGCGCAATCTTCCTGACACAGGCTCAGCTCAATGCAGCGAAGGGAAATGCAGATACACGGCTGCCTGACCACCTGCAGATGCCTGACCACTGGCATTAAACCTATAGTAAGACCTTTAGTAAAATGCCAAAAGCTCGCCCTCTCGTAGAAGGGCGAGCTTTTTTTTCAATAATAAAAATACTATAAATGAAAACTACAGCAGGTCGCGACGAAGGTCTGCAGCCGATTTCGGAGACAGGTGACCCAGCGGGATATCAAATACCGTCTTCGCCCCTTTATGTCCTTCCTGGCTCAAACGCTGTGCTGCCCGGGCATAGGCCACAAGTACACTTGCCGTGAATTCCGGGTTACTGTCCAGCTTCAGACCGAATTCGATAATTTGTTTTTGACCGTTGCCTGTAATTCCGCTGCGAATAACGAAACCACCGTGCGGCATGCCGGCATGCTCGGATTTCAGCTCTTCTTCACTGATGAAGGTAACCGTTGTATCATAGTCCGAGAAATAGTTTGGCATATTTACAATCGTTGCACGAATCTCATCCTGGTTTGCACCTTCTTCTGCCACCACATAACATTGACGCAGATGTTTCTCGCGTGTGGACAGCTCTGGCGTTTCTCCTGAACGGATACGCTCAATCACTTCTTCCACAGGTACGGTGTACTGCACGCCCGCTTTAACCCCCGGAACACGACGGATCGCATCCGAGTGGCCTTGGCTTACGCCTTTTCCCCAGAATGTATATTCTTTACCTTCAGGCAGAATGGATTGGGCCAGCAGACGATTCATAGAGAACAAGCCTGGGTCCCAGCCGGTGGAGATCACGCTTACATGTCCACCTTGCTCGGCTGCCGCATTTACAGCTTCGTAGAACTCAGGAATTTTAGCGTGAGTATCGAAGCTGTCTACGGTGTTGAACAATTTAGCGATAACAGGTGTCTGCTCCGGCAGATCCGTTGCAGAACCCCCGCACAGAATCATGACATCAATTTTGCCTATGTACTGCTCCGCCGCAGAGATGTGCTCAAAGCGTGCTTCCGTACCTTCAGCCACCATTTGCTCGGGATTCCGACGTGTAAATACAGCAACCAATTCCAGATCATCATTTTGGGTAATCGCTTTTTCTACACCTTTCCCCAGGTTACCGTAACCTACGATGCCAACTTTAATCATGTTTAATCCTCTCCCTGTCTGAATCTTTTTGTCTATAAGTCTATCTAAGGATATAACATACCATGTAACTTGTCAGGTTTCCAGATGCAAATAAAAAAATACCTTGCAACGGTGCCGCGTTAAAGCCGCTCCATGCAAGGTGTGGATAAAAAAACAATAGGCTGTATAAAGATTCGTCTCCCATTGCATTGCAAAATAAATTATAAATGTTTGCCGGGTGTCCATCTTACCGTTTCTTTAAACCTCCGACCATGTCAAGGTCAGTTCGATAACGCCTTCCTTGCTTGCCGTTGTACCGCCAATCAGAGACCAGCTCTGCTTCTCATCGGGTTCAGTTCCCTGAATAACGATATTTTTTTCATCCATGATTTGTCCTGAACCTTTCAGTTTCTTGCTTGTAAAATAATCCTTATAAAGCTTGGATATCGTCTTCATATCCTGCTCAGTGGTGAAGATCAGCATCACGGATTTCTTGCCATCACTCTCTGTAGAAGTAGCTGTCGTAACCTTGGCGTCTTCTGGTAAAGGGAAATCCTTAGGCAAGTTTTCCGGCATATCTTCCGCCGCAACGGTTTGACCTGGCTCCGTTGAAGCTTCTGAAGCAGCAGGAGTGGATGCAATTTCCGTATCCGTCGACGTTTCATTTGTATTTTCTGTGACAGCTGGCTCAGCCGTTCCAGAAGAGGCCTCGCTATTCACCTGTTCAGATTCGTTCTTTGGCTGATCGGCAGCACTGCTGCAAGCACTTAATGCCACCATCATAGCCAGCGCGGCGCAGGCCAGTACGTATGTTTTCTTTTTCACCATAAAACATCACTCCTTCTCGTTGTTTCACGTTGTCATTCGGCAAGTCAAGTCGTTACATCAGAAGTTCACTTCTGTATGCAGCTTGCACATCCCTCCTTTGTTTAGTCGAGCTCCAACGTTTGCTTTACTTCGGGTACAGCATCGACGGAATGTTTAATCCAGACGACGGATACGGATAACACTGTCAAGGATAACAGGCAGCTTATGGCAAGGACAGACAGGAATCGGGTGATAACTCTGATGTTTTTCATTCCCCTCCTCCTTCGTTCAGCAGATTGTTTCTGTTCTCTTCGTTACCATGTAAATGAATCATTTTACTCATATATATGAATCGTCCTATAAATTTTTCTATGTATGCTTCAATCGTACCCAACAAATAGCGGCATTGAAACAATCCCGAGTCCAGTTCTTTCCCCAACCAAAGTCCAGTTCCCTTCCCCTACCTCTGATAACCAAAAAAACCGTTTGTTTTCCTTCGCAGGAACACCAAAGGAAAACAAACGGTTATGCCGATTTGCACTACGTTACGACTTTACTACTTTATCTACACTTACATTTCCAGCTGCACGCCTACCGGGCAATGATCACTGCCCATCACATGACAGTCGATATAAGCGTCAGTCACTTTAGGTGCAAGCTGCCCAGACACAAGAAAATAGTCGATACGCCAGCCTACGTTCCGCTCTCTGACCTTGGGCATGTACGACCACCAGCTGTATACATCCGTTTGATCCGGGTGCAGGTGACGGAAGCTGTCAACATAACCAGCCGCAAGCAGGTCGGTCATCTTGCCGCGCTCTTCATCTGTAAATCCGGAGTTGCCCATATTGGGCTTCGGATTTTTCAGATCGATCTCCTGATGGGCCACATTCAAGTCACCACAAATGATGACTGGCTTTGTCTTCTCCAGCTGCAGCACATATGATCGGAACCTATCCTCCCACTCCAGACGATAAGGCAGCCGGGTCAGATCACGCTTGGCATTGGGCGTGTATACATTAATCAGATAGAAGCCATCGTACTCCAGCGTAATCATTCGGCCTTCCGGCTCGCTGTCCTCTTCCATGCCATAGCGAACAGACAGCGGTTTGATGCGGCTGAATACCGCTGTGCCGGAGTATCCTTTTTTAATCGCATAATTCCAGTATTGATAGACGTCCTCCTCCAGCTCCATCTCGATCTGCCCTGCCTGCAGCTTCGTCTCCTGAAGACAGAAAATGTCAGCCTTGCTTTGATGATAATAATCCATAAATCCTTTATTCACACACGCTCGAAGTCCATTCACGTTCCAGGACACCAGCTTCATAATCTCATCTCCTCACATCTCTTCAATATAACATGAGCCCAATTCGCGGGACAAGACATCACATTATGGGGATGGGAGATTGGACTGTAAATGAAATGAAAATAAAGTTCCAAAGGAAATGAAGATGGAGAAATCGTTTAGTTATCGCTTTGCAGCTTCGAGAATATCGCAAGATCAACGTATCTGCCCTTCTCGAACTCATGCTGCCGCAGCAATCCCTCTTGCTGAAAACCCAGCTTGTGCAGCAAACGAACGGACGCCTCGTTCCCCGGGTCCACCTTCGCTTCAATTTTGTTCAATCGCATCTGATTGAATCCATAATCCAGTACAGCACATGCAACCTCTGTCATGATGCCCTTGCCCCAACAGGAGGATAGCAAATCATACCCGATCTCTGCCCGATGATGCTGTGCTTCATAACCCAGATATCCGCATGTGCCAATGACGCGACGCGTCTCCTTGTCTTCTATCATCCAGCGCAAACCTGAATGCTCCTTGAAAATCTTCGCATACCAGCCCATCTCGTCCAAAGCATCCTGCTCGGACTCAAAGGGTGTGAAGGGCATATATTCTACAACGGTTGGGTCAGAATATAACGTCAGCAGATCAAGGCTGTCACCAGCTTCAGCCGCTCGAAGCCGAAAACGCTTCGTATCCAGCTGCGGAAAATATTCAAACGTAAATCGTTCACTCATTATTTTTTTCTCCTTTAAGCTAAAATCTCGTCTAGGGCGTGTCTGAAAACGCACGCCCTAGTTTTTATGTACGTTACAGTTACGTATTTGCAACCTCTGTGTTATTTTACTATGTTCACCTCATATAACCAAGTCATGTCATAGGAAGAACAGGATAAGTCAAAATGATGCCCACTAGAGGCCATACCCTGATTACTTGCCGGGAATGGCCTCTAGTGGTTGTATTCCATTTTAAAACCTATTCAGCCCCATTAGATAAAGAGAATTTCATTCAATACGTGAGCTCTGTATTGAATCTCAACGCATGGTTTTCACAAGCGAGGCTATGTCTTGCTCACCGTAACCGGCATCTATAGCTTTATTAAACAGGTTTCGCAGAAACAACGGAAACTCGTTATTCATGTTTTTTTCACGAGCCTGCTCCATAAGAAGCCCGACAGTAACCATGGACATTTGAAGAGAGCTTTGCGGATTCTCGTATTTTGCATGTTGAATAACCTCGCTCTCGTATTGAAGAATAGCACCAATCATCGGTGATACTCCGGCAATCAGGGAACCAAAGTCATCAATGCGCAGACCATCCGACTCCAGAATACGCGTTGCGTGGAAGAAACCCAGATATGACCCGAACAGATAAGAGAGAAATGCCAGGTCAATCGAAGCGGCAGCACTAGCCTGTTCTCCATAATAAGGAACCTGACCTGCCAGTGCATCAAGAACCGGCTTAACTTGGTCAAACGCTTCCTTGGACCCTGAAGTGAAAATGGTTGCATGAGGTCCTCCTATTTGGGCGGGAGCAGCAGCTATCGCTCCTTCAATATAAGCAGCACTGAGGACATTAGCCCACATTTCATGCTTTTGAGCCTGTTCGGGGCTGCCTGTCGTTAGTTGGATTAGAACTCGCCCGGATAAGGCAGAATGAACATCTTCTACGTCCAGTATTTCATATGAAGTCTGATAGTCAGATACACAGATTATCGATATTTGACTGGCACGGATCGCTTCAGCAGCCGTAGCTGCGAGCACAGCTCCTTTTTCAATGAGGGAATCTGCCCTGGTTGCAGTCCGATTCCATACGGTGACATCATATTCCTTCTCCAGCAGTGCATATGCAATGGCCCCTCCCATCGCTCCTAAACCAATAACCGTTACTTTCTTCATCATTTATTCCTCCCAAGTGCATGTATTATGGATTGAAGACGATTCATCTTGACTTCGAAAATAAGCATAATCGATAATAGTGACAACTAATGGCATGATTTAAAAAATCATTTTGAGGAGCACATATGCATAAAGCACAAAGACTTGTTCAGTTAATTATGTTAGTGAATGAACGCAGAACGTTTACCGTACAAGAGCTGGCTGATGAGTGCGGGGTATCACGCCGGACCATGATTCGTGATTTGGCGGAATTAAGCGAGCTGGGCATCCCTCTTTATTCCGAGGTTGGTGCTAATGGAGGGTATCGCGTTTTACGAGAGAAAGTGCTGCCGCCGATCAGTTTTACCGAGCATGAGGCTATGGCATTATTTTTTGCCTGCCAATCACTGCAGAACTATAAATCGCTCCCCTTTAACAATGAAGTGCAAGGCGCGTTGCGCAAGTTTTTCCATTATTTATCCAGTGATCTTAAACGTAAAATCGAACACATGCAGCAAAGACTGACATTCTGGATCCCCCCGCATCAACTAGATGTTCCTTACTTGAAGGAAATACTGGAGGCGGCTTTGGAACAAAGAATTATTGAAATTCGGTATGAAGCCGGCACAGCACAAAAACGAAGGATTCAACCTCTCGGGCTGTATACGATGAATGGTTTATGGTACTGCCAGGCCTATTGCTTCAGCGCAGCGGATTATCGTGTATTTCGTGTTGACCGGATTAGCGGAGTTCAATGTGAGGTGGATCAAAGCCAGAAAGTAGACCTGGACGAAGAGAATATTCAGGAGTGGATCATGCGCAAGGATGAGGAAACTCCGTTGGAGCTTGAGGTGATATTGACGCCAGATGGTGTGCGAAGATGTCAATCCGATGTATGGTTGTCTTTATTCATGCTGGTTAATGAAGACGGTTCAGGAAGAATTCAGGCACAGATGAGCACAAGTTACATCCCCTGGGTGGTCAGTTTCTTTCTTGGTTTGGGAACAGACGCACATGTCACACATCCCCCGCAAATTCGTGACCAGATCCGCACCAGACTGCAAGCCATGTCTGCACAATATGCAGATTAGATCATCTATTAAAGGGAAAGAGCAGCCTGCAGAATGGCAGACTGCTCTTTCTTCAATTCCTTCAATTGACTCATTTCTGATTGACTCATAACCCATCACTTATCATTTGAACTAAAGTTATCGTCGTTCATGGTTTGACGGTCTGTCCTGTTTATGCTAGTTTACTTTGACAAGACGCCATTGCTGATTCGCTCCACCGTTATCCTCCCACTGAATGGTGGACGCGCCTGCCGTCATGGAACCCTGATTGATATCTACCGTCAGGCCGCTGTTGCGATTGGCCAGTACCAGATATCCCCCGACATCAATGGGCAGCCACTGCTGGTTGTACCCTCCGTTAGCCTGCCATTGAATCAGCGCTGCTCCGCCCTGGCTTGAGCCTGAATTGACATCCAGCAGCAGCCCGCTGCCCACGTTGCGGATATTGTAATATCCATT
Organism: Paenibacillus sp. TC-CSREp1; assembly: GCF_050171015.1. NCBI lineage: Bacteria > Bacillati > Bacillota > Bacilli > Caryophanales > Paenibacillaceae > Paenibacillus > Paenibacillus sp. TC-CSREp1. Next base: position 106,742 of record NZ_JBNOKM010000013.1, read on the forward strand.
GCCCGCAGGCTCCAGCTTCCATTGCTGGTTAGCTGCTCCATTGTCACTCCACTGTATAATGGTTGCTCCACCAGCGGTTGAAGCACCATTCACATCCAGCACAAGACCGCTGTTGCGGTTAACGAGCTTGTAAATCGCTCCTGCTTCATATCCTGTGCTGCCATTGTAGGATGCACCGGAGATTACATACGTAGTGACCGAGCCTGCTTTGGCTGTCGTGGTGAATGTTTTGTTTTGAACCGGAATGTTCGTAAGCTGCTGCAGTTTCTCCGTCGCAGACGTGCGATAGACCTGCACAGACGAGCCTACTCCTGAGAAACGGCTCAGATCATAGGTGACGAAGGTATCTGTTGAATCCGAGTTGGTTGTGACAAGTACAATTTTGCCAGAAGCTGCGTCATATGCCGCAAGAGTGTTCGCATCACTCATGCCGATAATTTTGTAGCCTGGGCGAATAAATTTACTGTAATTACCCATGACATAATATTTCTGATTCACTGTGTAGCTGGTCGTTTGGGTATTGTTCAATACGTTTTTGAAAAAGCCCCAGCCCTCCGCACTGTCCACGGCCTGCCAGTACACCCACGCACTTGCACCCATGTTGCGCATATCCTTCAGAATGGTGCGAGACATCGTAAGACCGCTTGCATCGCCGTCCCCGTATTCGGATGTCCATAGATGCTTGCCGGCAGATGTCGCCGTATTGCGCAAAGCTGTACGGTTGCTGCCGCCATACGTATGTGTGTTAATCTGGCTGATGGCCGATTGAACGGAGCTGTTGTAGCTTTTGAAAGAAGCATTGGTATCATCCAGACTGTATTCTTCCGGTGCGCTCAGCTTCGTTGTCAGCCCCTTGGCATTCAGAGATGCCTGAACCTGACTCAGAATGGTGTTCTGCTCTGCCCGGTCAAAGTGCATGCCTTCCTGATCATTGCCCAGCTTCCACCAGGTCGAGACAGGTTCATTCAGCGGGGTCACCGTGTCGAACGTGATACCCCATTGATCGCGGAAATGCTTTACCACCTCAGTCAAATAGTCGGCAAAATCATCATAATAATCTGGCTTGAGGTTATTTCCACCGTTCGCCGCACCGGAAACACTTCCGCTAATGGTCATCCAATAGGGAGCCGAGTTGGCAAACGCTTCAATGATATTTACACCCTGTGCCTTGGCCGCTTGCAGCATATAACGCTGATTCGCATCTGCAGTCCAGTCGTACACACCAGGAGAAGGCTGATAACCAGGCACCGCTTTGCGGTATTCAAGCACGTTGGACGACGGGTTATCTCCACCTCCAATGTTATACCTGAGAATATTCAGCCCCAGCCCTGTCGTTGGATTAAACATTTTCTCCACATACTCATCCCGATTCGAATATTCACCAACCACCTTACCCCACCAGGCCAGAGACGTTCCCCAGCCTTCAACCGTCTGATACTGCTTCGATGGGTCAGCTACAGCAGTATAGGCTCCAGCAGCCGACACCTCTGCTCCCGATCCCAGACTGCCCGCCAGCAGTGTTCCGCTGAGCAGCACTGCACTCATTCGTTTCAACCACTTCATATGCTCAACTCCTTATCATTTGGATAGAATCCTTGCCTTACAGAGAAGCGGATTAGAAACCGCTTTTTCAGTTTTTTTCTGTGCTCTCCGTTAACGTGTAATCAATAGTTAAGCTGATATATGTCATTGAAGCTGATGCTACTGGGCAATTTCCCGGAAAGTAGCATCCTGTTTATCCAGCGTCGTAACAACAGGCTGCAATCGCAGGATGTTATCATAATGGCGCAGATACAGATTCGGATTGGTAAAGGAGGCGTAGGAGCTCCAGCTTGCGTTCGCCAGCCCATTTACACGTTTGAAGGTCGCATCATTTTTGAAAGCAGCACTGTTGTCATTTTTCACCAGCAGGATGCTGCCATTATTATTGCGCAGGAAATAACCCGGATAATTGATCGCTTCAAATGAAATGCCAGACGTGTTAGCCAGTCCGGGTACTATTCGAAACTGGGCATCCTCCGCGGGACTAATGCTCGAATCAATACGTGCTTGATAGTTGTAGTGACGAATGAAGCTGCCTGGCACGTTAAATGATTCCAGCTTGCGTATATCTCCGGGTTGACCGGCTTCCTTCAGCACCGTCATATGGCGAACCATGCCGGACAAACCCACAATCTCCTGTTTGGCAGTCCAGCTCTGGAAATTATTCGCTGAGTCGCTGTAATAATATTTGTGATCTGCATATCCGTCAAAATACATGCGCCAGGAGCCGTTATCCAGCTGTACCAGCGCCGGTCCCTCTACCCACGAGCCCCAGCCGGCCCAGTCGCCTGTGCCTTTAAAGGTATAAGGTCCTGTCAGGGAATTCGAGGTCGCATATTCGATGTATTTGGTTGTTTCATTTTTGGTAAATGCATGATAGGTGGAGCCTGTCTTGACAACAAAGGTGTCAATATAATTGGGAGCAATGCCTGCAAGCACCGTCGGTGCCGACCAAGACGTGGATGCCAGATTGCTGTTCGAAGCGGTAATGACGTATGGCTTGAAATTCTCATAGTTGCCAGGAGAGAGTGAAACGATGATGTTCACACTGCCGTTTGTGTCTTTGAACCATTCCGGTGCCCATGTATGTGCGATCGGGGTTGATGTGGACAGTGTGATGTTTCGGACAAAGGTCCAGTTCATTTTGTCCGGGCTGGACGCAATGCCAACAGTGTTACCTGACCAGTTCGTGGTGTACACCACATAATACAGGCCGTCGGTGTGCTTCATGATGCTGGGGTCGCGAATAAGATTGGACGGCGGCGTGTACGCCGGTCCTTTCAGCAATCCGTAATGGGTCGCGTTATATGATTCGTAGATGTACATGTTGGACTCGCTTGTGTTTGTAAAGGCGGTCATCGTATACACACTGGTTGTTGCTTTAACTGTACTGGGGAATAGCGTAGTGAAGATCAACAATAATGCAAGTGTGACAATCAAGGCGGCTTTGTTGCTTAACCAGCGCTGTGCCTTGTCTTTCCTTTTCATTAACATGAATCCAACTCCTTTTCTGTACAACATCCGATTGCACTGCCTTCTGACTGAACGAGCATGTAATCAAATCTATTTCCTTTCGCCAAGCAGCACCTCGCGGCACGCTCGTGTCCTATTTACATGAAACATCACCCCCTTTACGAATTAATTGAAATCCAGCTTTATGTATACGCTTACAATATTACTTTGCATCATATCTTTATAACTGTCTGAGAGGATTCTGATACGGTTATATTTGTACCAATTGTGATGCGTTTCTATTTTTTTAAACTAACGCTGTTCTATTTTTTCAAATAATGAAGCATAATCCCCTCATTGTTGTGTACAGCCGTTTATTACAAGAATCAAGATTAGTAACCAAGTTCTCCTGTGATTCAGGCTTGCAACAGAATGAGGGGATTTAAATTTTAATTTCTACATTCTACTTCTACATGTTATTGGTATTACTGCTGCTGTTCTTACTACTGTTGTTGCTAGTGGTATCGCTCCTCTTACATTTACTTTTACATCTACATATAATGGCATATTCTTTTCCGGTTCTTATAAGTTGAACGAAAGAATGTACACAATCCACTCCAATATACTCATCAATCCAGGCACATTAGTCCAATATCGTCCATCGCTCATGGAAGTGGCAAGTGCAAGTCTGCCACCCTCTACTGCGAGCGCTAACGATCAGGAGAAGCCTTATTTCGGCATATTTGGGCTTTGGAAAATTCTAACGATCCCCAGAGACGCTATTGTGCTGAAACCAGCTTGATCAGGCTCATTTTTCAGGATTTCGAATGGAATAAGCTTCCTGGAGATCGTTAGAATTCAAATGTCCCCGATTCAGGGGAAATAAGCTCTATGGGGATCGTTAGCCTTCCCTCTTCGACTTAAACAGCCTGCCAAGGCTGGTATTCTTGCCCCATTACAACGCGCTTTGACGATCATAAACCGTTAATCGGTGTAATGTCGTTTCTTTAGTTCAATTTATATAGTTCTTGCTACAGACGCTATTTCTACTTTACTTTCCCGCTGTCACCCACGGATGCCGTGACATCTCATCCAGCAGCAAGCGTACGCGTTCCGGGGTTTTTCCTTCTTCATCAAAAATAAGCAGTTCATTCTCTTCCTTCAGCCACGACATCGGAATTTTGTAATCCTCCTGCGGACCAATCTGCCAATATCGGCCGAGATGATGCCCGTTCACATGGATCGTGCCTTTGCTCATACCAGTGAGACGGAGCATTAGATTGACTTTATGGTGTTCTCCCGTGACAGGTTTGGCAAAACGCCAGCGATACCAGACCGGTTGATGATACGAATCGCTGCCGGCTGCAACATTGGAAATTGAATTGCCATTATTAGCAACGTTTAAGTGCTGTTCACCCGCAAGTGAACGCACTTCTGCATCGTATGACTCCCATTGCTGCGGAATCAGTGCCTCCGTGCCCGCCATTCGCCAATTTTGCAGCTCACCGTCATTGGAGTAGGTAATCAGCTCCAGTCGGTTAAGCGGTGATCGGCTGTATGGCATCTCCAGCGTGTTCACCTCGCCTGGCTTTACATAACCGGACAGGTCGAGTGTCTGGAATGCAAACCAGTCCTGATAGGCAGGCATCGGAATCTCAACGCCGTTAATTTTCAAGCCTTTGCTCAAGGCACCTACAAGCACGGCCTGATTCCTGCCCTCCAGTGTAAAGCTGCGACGAAGCAGCGTGCCTCCCGGGGCATCATTCACTTCATCCAGATGAAGGAGCCCTGTCTCGGTCACCCAATCCCTGCGCAGATCCTGAACGTGTCCCCCAAGGTACAGCGGCCCTGCCACACCTTTGCTTTCTCCAAGATAAGGGGAAAAGTTCAGTCTGCCCATATGCTGTACAAGCAGCTGCAGTGTATTCTGCCCTTGAACTACCCGAATTGGCACCGCTGCCGCACCGACCTGACGCACAAGTGCTTGCTCGGCACCATTCACGATAATTCTCGCGGTATCCTGAATATCCGGCAGAACCAGATAGGTCGTTTCATCGGCTGCACTGTCAAAAAGGCATTCATACAGCAGGTATCCAAAGTCCTGTCCGTAATGGGAAAAATCCACCGGCTGCCCGCTCGCAGAGCGCTGCTTCGCCGTTAGCGTGATTCGTGAGCAGTCAGGAGAACCAGACAGCACAGGAGCCGCAGGAATCAGCCAATCCAGCTGTTCGTTCCCTGATACCGTCGCTTTCAGCTGTGATTCCGCTTCATTGTCTTTGGACTGTGATTGCACTTCGTTATTGAAAAACGTCTTTGCAGTCCGGGTTTGTTCTCCCTCCTGCCAATCGCCAAGCAGCATGATTGTGCGTTCAGGATCAGTGATCATACCCTTCACCTGACCGGATGGTGTAACATGCACATCGTCAAAGCCGATGGCATAACGCAAGCTTTCGCGATCTGCCGATTCTACGCGCCATGTGCGATTCATTGTTTCTTTGTCCAGAATTACGAAACGAATGAGTGTGCCGTTTGCTTCAACACGTATCACACCCGGCTCTTGAAAGTGAAACAGATCCAAACGATAGGCATTTCTCTTCGCATCCTGTTCCATCAGCACATGAACTGTGCTGTCCTTCAGAACAAGACCTCCCTCGACCAATGCTGATGTCGATCCCGCGCCAAGCTCCAGCTCGATTACCGAGCGCTGCCCTCTGTCGGCTGCCACGAATAAGGTCAGTTCTCTGTCAACCATCTCATTCCCCGTAATCAGAGCGCCTGCAGTCAAGTACACCTGCTCCGCAATCTGTACACGATCCAGCAGTGGAACAATCTGACCGGGATGTATGGATACAGGCAATGTGCGGCCTTCCTCCAATGTAAGGTGTACCGTCTCGCGTTCATCCTTGTGACTGTCCACAAACCAGATTTTCTCCTGCCCGGACTGTCTTCCGCGCACGGAGATGCCACCCGGATGACGAACCTGAATCTGCTCAGCCGCAATCTCCTCCGAAGCCATTAACAGTGAATCAAAGGCCCTTACAAAATAAGACAGGTTTTTCGTCACAGCATATTTCGGGGTTACCCGCCCATATTCATTCAACGGGGCATCATAATCATAGGAGGTAATCATAAAAATATCACTGCTGCCCAGCGTTCTGCCGCCATACCCGCCGAAGTTCGTGCCACCATAGAACATGTAATGACTGATGCCCGTATATCCGGCTCGCAGCACCTCCATGATTCTTCTCTCCAGCAGCGGTGCAGTCTTCTGGATCGCAGAAGGTCCTCCCCAATTCTCGAACCATCCCGTCCAGAATTCGGTCACTATCTTCGGTGTATCCGGCTGTTTGGCGCGCAGATTCGCATAATGACCGTCTGCCCCCGACCAGAAATTGGCCCCTTCAATTGTGCCTTCTGCTCCACCGACACATGTGATAAGCGGAACGTCAATGCCGCGCTCCAGTATGCCGTCTCTCAGCGTTGTCATATGTGCGCTTGCTGCCTCATCATCCATCAAGTACCCGTATTCATTTTCAACCTGAACCAGAATGACGGTACCTCCGGCAGACAACTGGCGTTTCCGAATAATCGGAATGATCTGATCAAAATACAACTGTACATAGTGCAAATATATTTCGTTATTTTCACGGAATTTTACACCGGGCTTGGTTCCCAGCCAGTACGGAAATCCCCCGAAATCCCACTCTGCACAGATGAATGGCCCTGGCCGCGCAATGACCCACATGCCCAGCTCCGCACACAGATCAAGAAAAGCACCGCAATCGTTATCGCCTTCGAAGGACCACTGTCCCTCCTCCGGTTCATGCACATTCCACGCAAAATAGGTATCAATGCAGTTCATGCCCGCCAGCTTTGCCTTCAGAAGAACGTCGCGCCATTCCTCCTTGGGCATCCGGAAATAATGAATGGTTGCACTGTTCAGGAAAATACGCTCTCCGTTCAGATAAAAGCTGCGTGCATCATACGTCAGTTGGGCTTGAGCATTCTGCTCTCGCCTCAGCTCGTTATTGTTTTGTTCCTGAAACAAAAGGGACGTTTGTTCTGTCAACGTTATTCCCCTCCTTCTTATTTTATGGATCAAAGCGAACGCTCCGCTTCTTTCAGTTACTTCTGTGCGGTATCAATCTACCGTTGGTATTACACCTTCGAGTACTACGGTGGTGATGGAATTCTCTGCTACAGGTACTTCAATGCCGTTCGCATACACTGGAATATCCTCCAGCTTCTCCATATTGTGCTCTGGTGATGTCTGATACACCTGGGCAGACGTTGTTGTGGAAGCATCCCAGCCGCTCAGGTCAAATGCCTTGCTTCCCGCCGACAGCTCATTGCGAATAATCAGGACCAGTCTGTGGGCCTTTGCATCATAAGCAGCCAGTGTTCTACCTTCATCCGTCGGGATGATGACAGCGCCTGGACGAATATATTTGGTGAACTGAGCCATGCCATAATATTGCTTCGTCATCTCATACTGCTCATCCCCGTTAAAATTCGCATGGATGAAGCCCCAGTTGTTATTCGCTCCTTCATCCTCCACAGCCTGCCAGTATACCCAGGCAGACGGCTGCATGACTTTCAGATCAAACATGATGCGCTCTGCCAGCTCCTGTACTGAGGTCATGTCCTCATGGTTATGCGACTCGCTGCCGCCCGTACCATACTCGGACATCCACAGCTTTTTGCCCAGCTTGCCGGCCAGCTCGCGCAGCTCTTCCATTTTGCTGCCGTTATACGAATGGGTATTGATCTGCTGAACCGCATCAATGGTCTCCTGATCATACAAGCTGAAGTTAAACACCGTCTCATCGATGCTGTTATCATCCGCGGCACTGATTACGGTGCCATCCAGTCCTTTGCTTCGGAGAGAAGCGGCGGTTTTCTTAATAATCTCGGCCTGCTTCTCGTTGCTGAAATGACTGCCCTCCTGCATATTGCCCTTCTTCCACCAATCGGAGGAGGGTTCATTCAGCGGATCGAGCGTACGGAAGGTGATCCCCCACGTATCCCGGTAATGCTTCACCACTTCGGTCAAATAATCGGCAAACGCATCATACTGGTCTTCACGCAGATTGTTGCCGCCATCCTCCGCTCCCGTGACTGATCCGCTGATGGTCATCCAATATGGGGGCGAATTGGAGAACGCCTCGGTAATGTTGACCCCGCGTTTCATCGAACCCTGAAGAATGGAGCGCTGACCTGCATCCGCATCCCAGTCCCATTTCCCCGGCTCGGGCTGGAAGCCCGGAACGTCACCGCCTGGACGAAGTGCCTTCATCTCGGGGTTCTCTTCACCGCCGATATTGTAGCGCACAATGTTAAGCCCGAGTCCTTTGGCCGGATCAAACACCAGATCCATAACCTCATCCACCTTGGCCTGATCCTTCCAGTTGCCAAGATCATTGGCCCACCAGGCCAGCGATGTACCCCAGCCTTCAAAATGATCATACGACTGATCCAGCTGCAGATGCACCGGCTCTTCCTGAAATACAAGTGTCTTAGGTGCTTGATTCATATAATGATTAATAACAATTCCTCCTATAGCCGCCAACGCAAGCAAGGCCGTACCTGCGAAGATGATCCTTTTGCTGCGCCTGCGGCGATGTTCGTTATGCGCCATGGTCTAACATTCCTTTCTCCATGTACGATCGTTGGCACCCGTCCTCGCTTATGCTAAAGCTGGTTTTGATACCTTTACAAACTCTGCAGAGCATACATTCTTGCTTACCGATTCATCTGTTTACTTAATGCCACTGCTGCCACCACTAATATTGGCCTCGTATACATATCGCTGACCAAACAGGTAGACCAGCACCATTGGAATGGTAAGGAACAAGGAAGCGACCATAACCAGGTTCCATGGCGGCATTTGTCCGCCACCAACCGTTGTCAGCAATTGAACCCCGAGAGCCAGCGGCATTTTCTCCGGATCATTGATGTAGATGAGCGGTCCCATGAAGTTACCCCAGTTATAGGAGAACGAGAAAATTGCGATGGCTGCCAGAATCGGATAGGTGAGCGGCATAATAATTTTCCAATAGATTCCCGGGTGCCCCATACCGTCAATCATGGCTGCCTCATCCAGCGACTTCGGTATGCTCATCACAAACTGACGAATCAGGAATACGTTGAATGCTCCGGCAAAAAAGCTTGGTACAATCAACGGGTAAAATGTATTAATCCAATCCAGGTGACGGAAGATGATAAACTGCGGTACCATCGTCACTTCCCCTGGAATCATCATCGTACTAAGCAAAACAATAAACAGGAAGCGGCTGCCCTTGGCTTTGATGCGAGCGAAGCCATAGGATACGACCGAAGCCGACAAGACAGAACCGATAATCGTAAAGACGGTAATAATGACTGAGTTTTTGAGATAAGTCCCCAGATTGTTATGTGTGAAGATCGTGTAAAAATTGGACCACTGGAATTCCTTCGGAACAAATGTAAAAGCTGATTTGACGGTTGTCGTGTCACTTGCAAGCGCAATAGAGACCATGTACAGGAAAGGCGAAGCAAGCAGCACCCCGACCAGAATCAGAAAAATATAAGATATCGTCTTCTCTACAGCCGATGGATTACTCATTTGCTTTTCCCTCCTCGTAATGCACCCATAGCGCCGATGAACGGAATACAACTAATGTGAGCGCCATGATGATGATAAACAGCACCCAGGCAATGGCCGATGCATATCCCATCTTGTAGAACTGGAAGGCGTTCTGGAACAGGTATGGCACCACCATCTGGCTGGCATTGTCGGGCCCTCCGGCTGTAACGATAAATACCTGCGCGAAGGTCTGTAACGCCCCGATCATACCGGTTACAAGATTAAAGAAAATGACGGGTGTGAGCATCGGAAACGTAATATGGAAAAAGGACTGACTGCTCTTCGCCCCATCAATGGCTGCAGCCTCATACAGCTCCTGCGGAATGCCTTTCATACCGGCAAGCAGCAGGACAACTCCGCCACCGACTCCCCACAGGGACATCAGGATCAAAGCCGGCTTCACCCAATTCGGATCAAGCAGCCAGGATGGACCCTGAATACCAAATAGAGCTAGAGTCTGATTAATCAGACCTTCTGTCGGTGCAAGCAGGTGGATAAACAGCAAGGAGCTTGCAACGACCGGTACGACGGATGGCAGGTAGAACAGAATACGGAAGAACGTAATGCCCTTGAGCTTTTTGTTCAGATAATATGCGATCCACAGCGAGATCGACATGCCTAGCGGAATCGATATCAGGGCATAGAAGAATGTATTTCCTACCGATTTCCAGAAGATCGGGTCATCTGTCAGCAAGGTTTTGTAGTTGTCGATACCGATAAATTCAGGGGACTGGAACAGGTCCCAGTTCGTAAAGCTCATGTAGATGGAAAACAGAATCGGTCCCAGGGTCAATCCCAGAAATCCGACCAGCCAAGGCGAGATGAAGAGATAAAACCATTTCCCGTCCTTTTTTTTCACGTTAAGCCCTCCCATGACGCAGAGAGCAGATGAAATCCGCCTTGGTGCCGAATTCCATCTGTCCTCCTGTCGATGCTATTTGTACATGATGTTCAAAAGTCGTTTACTTATAGAGTCGTTCCAGTCCACTCTGGATTTCCGTTACTGTATCATCCAGCGATGCTTTATTGTTGAAGTACACGCCCAGCTTGTCATTAATCAGCTTCATCATTTCATTCCACTGTGGATTGAATGGCTCCGCATAGATTTTCGATTCGTTGAAAGCAGCCATGTTGATCTTTTTGCCGCCATATTCCGCATTCAGAAATTCTTCACTGGACAAGCCTGCTTTGGTTGCTGGTGCATCCTGCCCGGCTTTGATCATTGGCATCTGAGCTTCAGGTGTAGTCAGAGCTTCAATGATTTTGAAGGCTTCTTCTTTATGTTTGGAAGCATTGGTAATTGTAAATCCGTTAAAGAATGCATTGGTTTCGCCCCAGATAGGAGAGATATCCCAGTTGATGCCTTGTACCTTGGCCAGTGAAGCAATGTTCCAGAAGCCCGTAGTCTCCATGGCAATTTTGCCTTGAGCGAAGAGCGGGTCAGCCCCGATGTTGCCCATATCTGCAATCTCGGTTGGTGTTGGTCCCGCACCATGTGTAAAGGTCAGATCATTCATGAACTGAAGTGCTTTGCGCACTGGCTCTGTATTGAAGGTTGGCTTGCCGTTCTCATCAAACAAGGAGCCGCCATTTTGGTAAATCAGCTGCATCCATTGCGGCCACCAGCTGCCCGGGTAGTAACCCCATTGCACCGTTTTGCCATTCTCCTTCACGGTCAGCTTCTGAGCAGCGGCCATCAGATCTTCCTGTGTCCATTCTTTGGTTGGGTAAGCTACGCCAGCTTTATCGAACAGGTCTTTGTTATAAAAGAGAACCATTGCCCCTGCGCGGTCCGGCATACCATATTGCTTGCCATCGTATTTCATCAGATTGGCAATATCGTCAGAATAACGCTCCGACATATTCACGTTATTTGCTTTGATCATGTCATCCAGCGGAATAATTTGATTTTTGGCGGCGTACGCCTGGTAGTTCTCGGCAATCATCATAATGTCAGGTGCAGTGCCTCCGGCAATCATCGTTTGTACCTTCTGGTCATAATCACCTGCAACAACATTTAACTTCACGTTGATATCCGGGTACGTCTTTTTCACAATATCCAGCCGTTCCTGATAGATCTTCTTCTCATCTTCCGATGCCCAGATCGTCATGCTCAGGTCTATTTTGCCTCCGCCCGAAGCACCCTTGCTTCCGTTACTGCAAGCAGTCAGACCCATAACCGCGACCAACATTAATAACGAAATGAATTTTAAACTTCTTCTCATACGTTACGCCCCCTTGAACTAATGAATGGATGACCGTTTTGTGAAACCTGTTTCATGAAATGGGTTTCATTAACCTTAAATATAAAACCCGTTCCATTTATGAAAGGGGTTTCATTGACACCTTCATTATATTTCAGCCTTCAAGGGAATGTCAACGCTTTCTTTTACACCGCACATCCTTCACTTGGCAACAGGTCCCGTGCTCTGACGCACAATCAGCTCAGGCTGCAGAATGATCTGTTTCTTCGGTTTGCCTTGGTTGATGAGCTCATGGAGTACATCTACGGCCTGCTTGCCCAGCTGATACGTATTCTGTGAGATCGTTGTCAGTTCCGGTATAACAGCAGTCGCCAGTGGCGTATCATCAAAGCCAATAATCGAGATGTCCTTCGGAATGGATAGCCCATGCTCAATCGTTGATTTGATTGCACCGATCGCTGTATTGTCGTTAACACAGATGACGGCCGTTGGCGGATTGTCCCGATCCAGCAGCTTGGACATTTCCCGCTTGCCGTCTTCGATGGAGAAGCTGCCAAGCAGCTGACGTTCTTTCGGTATTTCAAGTCCATGCTCACGCAGTTTCTTCTGCACTGCCTTCACCTTGACCATTGTCGTGGACAATTCCTTCAATCCACCAACAAAAGCAATCTCCCGGTGCCCAAGCTCAAGCAAATGTTCTGCTGCCATCGCTGCACCTGCTCCCTCGTCAGTATAGACACGGTGGAACCCACCCTTGGCAATGTTGCCATTCACAAGCACGATTGGCATATGTCTGCTCATATCCATTAATTCCTGTGCCATGTTATCCGGGCATACTTGCAGGTTAATACGCCCCCCGAGAAAGATAATGCCATCTACCCGTTTCTCTCGAAGAATAGACAGATATTCAGATTCCCGATTATAATCCCCCGCCGTGTTGCACAAGAAGAATGTGTACCCGAGTCCGCGAGCCTCATTCTCTGCCCCCCAGAACACTTCCGGGAAGAAGGGGTTCGTTATATCAGGCAAAATAATTGCAATGGTGCCCGTCTCTTTCTTGATCAGGCTGCGAGCCTGCGCATTGGGCTGAAACTGATGTTTTTCAATAATCGACATAATCTTCTCCCTCGTGCTTGCACGAACAGGGGCCGTGTCATTCAACACCCGGGAGACAGTCGAGACAGATACGTTTGCTTCCTTCGCGATGTCATAAATGGTGATCGATGTCATAGGGTGGAAACCTTCCTTTTCTCTCTATTTTTCTGCTTATCATACCAGATAAGATATGACGCTGTAATGCATTTCATCCGCACAAGCTGCTAGCGTGTGAAAATAAACAGTTTGCTGTCGGCATTCACCACTTGTGTGCCGTTGCTCAGTTGAATTAGCGGTGTATCCCAATGGGTATGCCCGCTGAACACAAGCGTCTCCGGCCCGGCCTCCAAGGCCTGCCGGATGAGCGGTTCACCCGCAAGCCCAAGCTCGGCGATGCCCGGGCTTTGATGCAAAAGCAAGCAATCCGGATGCTGCTTCAGCAGCTTGCGCACGGATTGCAGGTACTGCTCTGCCGGCAGCCGGTTCGGCTTGTCCGGCCTGCCGATGATGCCGCCAAGCCCCGCGATGCGCAGCTGGGAGGGCTTGGCGGCATTTGGCGCAAGGCCACCCGGTGGGGGGCCAGCGCTGATGACCGCAGCTGGGCCATCCATGCAATGGATGCCCTCGCTGCGGTGTAACCGATGAGCGACTGCGTCATCGGTTAGATCGTGGTTGCCGTGTACGCCGGCAACCCAGCCGAAGGCTGCCCTGAAGGCAAGCCAGACGGGAACCGGATTGCCGCTTGCTCCCCTTTTCCCGCGCAGGGCATACATATCTCCACATAACAGCACACCAACCTTCTGCGGATCAAGCTCAGGCCATTCCACCTCCAGCAGCAAGCGAATATAGGCAGGCAGCACCTCACCCAGAAGCTTGTCCGCAGGCTCCGTGCCAGATGCCGCATCAGACTTCTTCTCCGTTCCAGGTACAATTCCCTGCAAATCCGAGGTCACAATCAGAGCATGCACACCTTCTGGCAAACCAGCCATGGTACCATGATAGATCGGGAGCTGTGCCTCGACGATCTCCCCGCCAGGCATCATATTCAGGTAAGCAAAATGTTCAACGGGTTTATCATTCAATGCCAGTATTTCCATATCATCTCTCCCCTTCTCCTTTATTTTACCTTCTAATCGGCAGCTGTGGTCCATATATTAAAATGTAAGCGAATTCATTGGGAGACAGAGGAGTGTGACAACGTCATGATCATTCAAGTGAGTCCGCAGGCAGAACAACGACTTGCCCGGCAGCTGGGCGACCAGCCCGGCTTTTTCAAATTATTTTATGATACAGATGGCTGCGGCAGTGACGGAATTACGGTACTTTTGATTTTAAACGAGCGGGACAGTGATGACGTGTCTATCGATGCGGGTTCGCTTCCGTTTGTGATTAATAAACAGCAGAAAATGTACTTTGAATCCTGTTTACGTCTGCAGTCCGCCAACCGCCTCCATTTATTCCAATTGAACAGTAACTCAAGGAGTTACGGTAACAATATAAAAGTTGTTGATCTGAGGGATTCAGCTAATGTGAAATCGGAGTCTAGTGAATGGTTTGTGGGATAATTTCTTTGCCATGTACATACCTTTAAACCTCCCATATTCTCATTTGTGTGCGAAGGGAGGTTTTTAGGCATTTTAATAAGTGAACAAATGAATCATCCGCAATTTCGCAACGTCAACACCATTCATATCCATATCGAAATGCTTGTTAAGGCTTTGAGAGTTTAATAAATTTTAATTATTAATTATTGGGCGAGCAAATACTGCTTTAGCTGTTTTTTATCTACTTTTTGCACCGAAGTTCTGGGCAGGTTGTTCAGAATATGCAGATGTGTTGGACATTTGTAAAGAGCCAGGTGCAATTCGCAGAACGCTCTTAACTGCTTCAGATCCAAGCTTGTCCCATCCAGTAACACAACAAAAGCAACCACTCTTTCTCCTTCGTCTGAAAGCTGCTCACCAACTACCGCCGCTTCTATAATTACCTCATGTCTCATGATCACCTGCTCCACTTCAGCACAGAATACATTGGAGCCATTCACAATGACCATATCTTTCAACCGATCCAGCACATAAAGATAACCCTCATTATCGAGACAACCTACATCCCCTGTTCGAATCCAGCCATCCGTCATGACCTCCCTGGTGACCTCCGGCTGCCGCCAATACCCTGTCATCGTTTGTGCTCCTCTGACTACAATCTCGCCAGATTCACCAGTCTCTGCATCTCTTCCATCTGTATGTACAATTCGAACTTCAAAAGCTTGTTCTCCCTGTGCAGCCAAGTCTTGGGGGCGTCCTACTGAGTGAAGCCGATGTGTATCCTCCGCATGTCTTGCAGGAAAAAGACGGCTAATAGACATTCCGCATTCTGCTTGGGAGTAATTATTGACAATCACTGCTGCCGGGAATTGTTTTACTGCATTCTGCAATGTGTCAGGAGCGATAACCGAGCCTCCACAGCCAATCACTTTTAAACTTCTCAGGTCTTCACCTGTCCTGGATACCTCATGAGTAAGATCACGAAGCAGCTGCCCTACCGTGCTTAGATGTGTAATCTGATTCTGTTCTACCGCATGAATAATACGCTGCACATTCCCTGGATATTCGTCCATAAACACGAGACATCCCCCAGCTGCCATCGTTGCCCATATCTGAAATTGACCAACCAGATGGGACAAATTGAGCACAAGCACCCGCCGTCCGATATCATACCCAAAACCCGAGGAAGGTGTAAGCTGGTTCCAGGCCGCCATTCCGCGATGCGAATGCATAACTCCTTTGGGCCTTCCCGTTGTACCCCCTGTGTAGATTAATACAGCTGTATCTGCTGCATCACATTTGGAGTTTTCACTACGTTGACAGTCGAATTGTTGTTCCATAAGCTTGGGCAGCGACATTTCCGATCTGGAAATGGTAGGTTCCTCACATGTGGCAAACCATTTTGGACCAGAACCAAGAAGTTGCATCAGAGCTATAGCTTTGTCAATATAATGCTTATCATGAATAATGATAGTCGGTTCTGCATCTTGCAGGATTACTGCCAGTTCAGAAACAGTCAGCAATGGAGAAGGTACGAGTGGTATCGCTCCAATGGCAACAGCTGCAAATAATGCAACCACCAGTTCGGGATTCGGGTCACCCAGCAGAGCAAACCGGTCGCCTGTACGAAGTCCCTGTGCATAGAATGCATAACTCATCTTCTCAACAAGACCATTGAGCTCTCCATAACTTATTCCATGACCTCGGTGCAATAACGCAGTTGCCTCAGGATATAAACTCGCAGCTAATGGCAAACGTTCAGATAGAAGCATGTCTTTCCCCCTAAACATCCAATCTATAATATTCCGACAAGAAAAATATGGAATGAGAAGAGGATAACATATTTCTTACAAATCATCTATACATTTCCTTTAATATGATACATGACAACAAACTTTGTCTCAATTGATGGCGTTATTAAATATAGATTCATATTGCACGAATTTCAGACTATCTATAATCATCAATATACAGAAACCTGATCCGACGGAATTGAAATCGTAGAAATCTCCTCCCATGTACTCACTTCCTCGATTTCTTGAATCGTCATTCTGGCAAAAAAACTATAGCCTCCAAATCCAGTCTGATCTGTGATTGAATCCTTGTAATCTGAGAATTTTGTTTGTAAAAAGTCATGTTTGGAGATATTCAAATCATATTTAAGCATAATGCTCACTTCAATTGACTCTTTTTCTTTATTACGTTTGTATTCATCAATGAGTGCTTGGAGTGGCTCTAAAATAACGATACATTTCTTAGTACTAGCATCATCTACTTTTTGTATTTTCAATGTATTTCTGGTTGAAGTATTTTTTTTGGTTTTGAAGCTTTGGAGCACAGGACCCTTCAACTGTGTTACTTCAGCTGAAGCAACTGGGGGAATTAGTAAGAGACATAACATGAAGGAGATGAATATTTTATTTCTTTTCCTCATAAGATTTCCACCTTCCATCTCATTTTTACATAAACTTCCTACACTGACGTAACAAATTAAGAAAATGTTTTAAATATTTATATAAATTGCACATAAAGGATGAAAATCATGATAAAACATTTAACATTCAAAAGCATACTATCTATACTGTGGCTAGCTATTATCTTCCTATCAGGATGTACTAATAATGCATCCCATGTTATAGACTTATCTACGGACATCAAAAATACGGTAGAACAGACCCATGAATACCTCTCCATCACCAACACCGAGTACGTCAATGCAACAGATCCCAACGATGGAATGAGCATAAAGGTTTATACATACGACCTGCATACCAAAATGCTCAACAAAATGACTGACTTGCCATATAACTCCCAATATCCCTTGACCGTAGTTTCTTTGGCGGAAAACACCATCTATTATTCAGGTGAAGGCAAAAATAAAGGAGACGAGTTATTCGCTTATGATATGAAGACACGGAAGGCGAAGCAGCTAAGCTCTAATCTATTTGCGATTAATGCAATGATCCCGGATGTCACTGAGAATACACTGATGATGGCTGCTGTACAAAAAGGAGAACGCCCTGTAAAAGTTATGTTTCTGGATAAAGCAACACAAAAAATCTCGATATTAAATGAGCAAGATTCAGACACGACTACATGGGACATTTCGTATGATCCGGAAACTGAGAAAGCATATGCCATCCAATACTCCGAGGAAGAACAGTACGAGCAGATGGAAAAATCAAATCAGACCCAAAAACCGATGGTTCCACCCAGTCATACCATTATTGAAATTAATCCCGTAACGAAGCAAACCCGCCCAATCATTACACTTAAAGATGAACAAATTCTCACTTTATCCACAAGAGGCAATCAGCTGCTTGTAGCTACTGCCAAACATATTAATAAATTGCCCATCGGTTATAGTCTGGTCGATCTGAAGACAGGACAGCGCAAGGAACTACAGCTTCCAATCAAGGCCAGCAGCGAGTTGTTTCTGGATAAGGAAGGTAATGGATTTTATTTTCTCGGGGAAAAGGGGAACGGTAATACAGAGCGCGGCATTTATCATTACGATATGAGAACAAGCGAGATCGAAACTGTTTTTCTGCAAAAAGAAGGCTTTATCAATAACTTCACGCTCATCTTGGAACCTGTGTCAAAATAAAGAAACCTCCCACTCAACGTGCTTGAATAGGAGGTCGATCACAATTAAAGTCATGCAAGGATTAACGCTCCGACATCCCTTGCATTAATCCTTTCACTAACTCTTACATTATTCCTTACGTTTATTTCTATCTTATTCCCTTATTAACTGGTTTTAAATCTTGCCGATTCCTCAGCCAACTGCTTGGTCAGCGTGTCGATCGTCTGCACCAGTTCGGCCAGATGCTCCGTCATTGCGGATTGCTCCTCCATCGTGGCGGTTACCTCTTCAATAGATGCAGATACTTCCTCGCCTGAAGCTGACAAGCTCTGTGCAGCGCCAAGCACATCGTCTTTGTCCCGTTCAATGGACTCGATCTCGTCCGCAATAGCCTGTACCTGGTTCATCATCTGCTGCATACTGCGAGTAACAAATTGAAAGGTTTCCTTCGTCTGCACAACACTGCTCTTATGCTGGTCCGCAATTGCTTCAATTGCCTGCACGCTCTGATTATTTTGCTCGACATGCCCAATGGTCTGCATTACGATCCGGTTAATGTCTTCGGACTGGGCTGTTGTCTGCTCCGCGAGCTTACGTATCTCGGAAGCTACAACAGCAAAGCCCCGGCCCTGCTCACCTGCTCTCGCCGCCTCAATCGACGCATTCAGTGCAAGCAGCTTGGTCTGTTTGGCAATCTCGGCAATTGTACTCGTAATCTGTTGAATGCCGATGGAGCTCTCTGCGAGCTGAACGGTGATTTGCGAAATGTTATTAACCTCGGCTTCGTTCCGATCATTGACCGCGATCAGTGCATCAATGACTTCATGATTATTTTTGAATGCATCCGTAATTTCATCAGCCTGAGCCATGACGGATTGTGACATCTCGTTCACCTTGACGATTTTGCCGCCAACGTTCATGAATTTATCCACAATGGCCTCGGTATCATTCGCCTGGGATTCCATCGCACGTGAGATCTCCAGCGTAGTTGCTGTTGTATCGTTAATCGTTGCCGACGTCTGTTGTGCAGACCGATCCAGCTCCACCGTGCTTGTATTCAAGACATGAATTGAACTATTCATGCTGGCAATCAGCTGCCTGTTGCCTTCCGCCATCGTGTTGAAGCTATCTGCCAGTTCTCGGAATTCCCCGCTGTATTTCCCCTTCGCCTGTACCGTCAAATTCCCTTCAGCCAGCTGCTTGAACAACGTTGTAATGGCAGAGACCGGTCTGGTCATCACCCGTGATAGCAGAATGCCCACAATCACCGAAAAAACAATTGAACTGAATAACACGATATACATTTTATTCGCCATGCTTGTTAATGGCTTATTCACATCTACGTAGGAATCCTCAACAATGATGGTCCAATCCGAATGCGGGATTTTGGAATAAAATACAACCTTCTCATGATCGCTTAACTCGCCTTGCTGCAATTGTTCACTCGGGGCCAGATCAACAAGAGACTGGTACTCCCCTGATTCGAGTGATTTTCCTACCAGATTCGGGTCTGCCGAATGGTACATGACTTTCCCCACCCGATCCAGCACAATGACCTTGCCCTCATCATTAATCTTGACGTTCTGCAGCTGGTTTACAAAAAATGAAGTCGAAATGGTGGCGATCAGCGCCCCATTCACTTGTTTGTTTTCATCATACATAGGTGAAGCAAAGACTGTGCCCAGTGTACCAAGTGTCTTGGAGATAATGCCTTCGCTGATCACCTGACGTCCCTGGATCGTTTCTTTAAAGTAAGCTCGATCCGAGCGGTCCCCTCCCACCGCATTTGGTTCATTCGCTGCAATAATCGTACCATTCCGGTCAATCAACATAAGCACCACCGCGCCTTCGATGCCTTCCAGGCTTTGGGCCAATATTTCGTTTGCTCCATTAATCAGTCCTTTATTTTCATCCAGAAATGCGTTAATATCTTGAGCTTCATTCTCACTCCGACTGGAAAGCAGTTGCTCAAACTCCGTATGCTTTGTCATCAGAAATGCAGCCTGTTCTGCCATATTAAGTGAGGTTAACAATCCCGCTCCAATACGATCCGAATTGGCATGAATTTCATCCTTGCTTTTATTCTGGGTAATGCCTTCGGCCACCTTATAACACAATACAGCGGTTATGGTCAGTACGATACACACAAGAAGACTGATCATTAAAGGTAGTTTGACTCGAAAAGACATATTGCTCAACCGCTGCCTAGCTTTTGTAAAAAACATGAAAACCCCCACCATCCATCCTCTTTTTATATGAATCAATATAATATCCGACATTTTAATATCGGTTGTTATTAAATTTTCTGAAAGTTAGTGAATCGTTTTCGTAAAAAATATTTTATTTAATACAAAATATAACATTCGAATTGTATAATGGGAGAAAACCATCGTGTTCAGAGAAAGGAACGTTCTTCAGCAATGAAAATGCCCACTGTATTAAATGTCATCCGTGCCCTGTTAGGGCTGCAATCCATTTTTATTGTGATATCTATTGCTTTTCTTATTGCGGATGTCATCCACAATAGTGCAGATTACTCCGCATTCCCGCTATTCGATCAAATTGCCTATTTTGCCAGTATAGCGCTCCGAATTATTTTAATTCTGGCACCTCCGCTCCTGACCATCATGTATATCTCAGGACAGAGCTATAAGCTGACCATAACATTTATGGTTCTGACCCTGCTCTTCACGTTTGTGTTTATTCCAAGTGTAATCATCTTGGTGCATCTCTTCATGCTACTCGCGCTGTTGCTTCACGCTCCCAGTAAAATGTACCTAAAACAAATGGGCCCCGCACGAGAATATTCCAAGAGAGATCTTCACTTGTAGGCAAAGTATTTAGGATAATGGTGGAACTCCGCACTTTAATCCACCTTAAGCGCCGTGCTCCTAGACAAAAAAAGCTACTGCCAATTGAAATGGCAGTAGCTTTTTGGAATGGAATGAAACATACATGCTAACCCAGTTCCGCAATTCGCTGGCTAATACGTGGAAACAAGCCAGAGGCATTCTTGTAAAATACTTTCTCATGATGCTGCTCTGGCACAAGTCTGCGGACGAATTCCGCATACAGGTCGATCGGAGCCAGCGGCCAGTCGGTGCCAAACAGCATTTTCTCATAATGATCCGAGTAAACCAAAGCACGGCGGAAATGATCCATGAACAGCGGTTCGTTCATAAAGCGTTCGAAGTGGGGCCGATCCCCTACCACAAGGCCGGACAGATCAGCGTACACGTTCGGATTTTTCGCCACCACCTCGGCCGCATCCATTACCCAGGGATCACCCAGGTGACAGATCATAAAGTTAACGCCGCGCTGCTGCAAGGCAAGCTCGTCCACCGTCAGCGGATGCGAATATTTGAGCAGGCCGTTCATCGAGTAGGTGTCTCCCGTATGGATGACCACAGGCAGATTGTATTTTGCCGCCAGCTCATAGACGGGAGTGTAGATTTTGTCATAGACATAGTGATGATAGTAACCAGCGTACAGCTTGATTCCCGCAACCTCGGGCGATTGTAGTCTGGCTTCAATCCGGTCCAGCTCTTCCTGAGCCTGTTTGCCATCCAGCCGGTTGGGATTGATGCCTACACATTCCATCAGGAATGATGGAACCTGCTCTTCCAGATCCAGACCCATCGGGTTAGGCGAGCTGGAATCGGGGAAAGCCCCCTTCGTCTGCTCGCTTACGCCCATGCCAATGCCAAGAATAACGTCATTGCGGTCAAATTCCGCCTTGAGACCAGCCGCACTGTAATCTACCTTGGACAGGTCAATGGCAGTACGGTGAAAGCTGTCGATGTCAGATAAATGAATGTGAATATCAATGATGGGCATCGTTAGTCTCCTCTTCGCTTGTGGTTGTTACAAAATGCAGCTTCAACAAATCGTGCACATCCGCCGTATTGAGCTTGATTGGCCCAATGACAAGATAGGTCGGCTCTGTCCAGACGGTCTCTCCGTCTTTAATCGTAAGCTCATGCGTGACGTGATGCCCTGTTACTACATTGTTGGCAAACGCCCAGGCACTCGGTTTGGGGTGACGATTCACTGCATGCAGCATATTTGTGCGTGATACCGATCCCGTTCGGAATATATGGTGTAACGGCAGGCCAATATCCACCGTGCCCAGCGGAAAACGATCCTGACCCGGCTTCTCGATCCAGCCTTCTGTATACACATCGGATGGCTTGAAAAACTGTGCTTCTGTAAGAGCATAATTCGCCCGTGTCAGCCCACTCTGATTGGTCACAGAAAGCAAGGTGCAGAGCACAGGCACGCCAGGCAGCATCAGATAATGCTGCTGTACCGTCATGCCACGATTCGCTTCATGCTTGTCGATGCGAGTCGTGATCTGCATGCCTTTCCACACATTGCCGAATTGATCCTTCTGCTCCGACCACGAAATATTCGTTTCTTCCAATTGACGACTGAAGCCGTTCATGCCGCGAATATCGACCGTCATTCCCCCATACCACGGGTTCCACCAGGAACGAGGAGCAGGCTCAGGATATGAGCTGTCCAGCCATTCCTCTCCCTGAACCTTCAGCGAGTGCACAACACCACAGAAGGCTGGATCAGCTGTAATGGTTATTACGCCATTGTTGACGGTATACAATGTTCCCGACGCAGCTGAACCATTTTCAACCGTTTGCTGCACCTCGGACCTTGTTTGCGGGAACCACAGAGCGCTTCGCTCCTGAATCCGGTCTTCTCCCCTGTAAACACCGCGCACTTTCCAACTGCCAATGTGCTCTTGCAGATGGGCACGTTCAGGAGAGTCAGAACGGTAATGATCAACCCGACCTGCTGACGTTCCGTTTTCCTTGGGTGAAAATTCAAGCTTGGCCGAGCTCAGCTGTGCTGCCCCATCCAACTCCATCGTATGGGCCTTTATCTCCGGCTCGTCGCCCTGCTGCACGTACAAATCCCATGTGCCAGCAAGCGAAACCTGCTTTCGTTCGATTAATTCCGCCTGCAGCACATCGGGTGCAAAGGGATTACCGTCATTCAGCGTCATATCCAGATGACTGTGCAGTATAGGGATCACCGTACTAGGCTGTTTACGGGCAAATGCACGGAAATCCGACCATTTCGCAAACGTGTTCAGCGCAAAAACTGTTTCCTTCGTAGCAGCCACAGCACCTGCCTCCAGGCGTCCAAGCTCATGCTGCAATCCCAGCGTATATTCCGGCTTCAACAGCTTGAGTGAAGGGTCCCAATAGATGCCGCACGCCCCATACTCTTCCTTGCAGAATAGCCAATTCTCTGTAATCTGTGCACTATCCCAGAGGTTTGGATCACCGGCGTAATCATCGCCCATATCCACAAAACGCCCCTGATAAGGCAGAATAAGCCGATTACCGAAGAAGCCAAAGTTATTCATGAGGAAAAGCTCCTCTTCCCATGCCGTATCACGAGTATTCACAACCTCATAGGAAAAGGTGGCAATGCCGTTAGCGGACAGCTTACCAATGGTTTTCAGCAGCAATCCCGGGAAGCTTTCCAATTCATAGACGGCTTCAAGAACCTGCTGAGTCCCCTCGGCAACAATCTGGACTTCCTTCGCTTCTTTTCTGGACAACTCCTCCGAGTACGGTTTCCCTAGCTTCGGATACGTCCACCAGAAGGAATGATGTGACCCCGGATATTCAATCCACATCACGTTATCATGTTTGTTCATGTGGAGGGAATATGCGCCGTTCACCGCGATCCACTGACCGTTCGCCTCCCCTCCGTACCTGCCCTCCATTCCCTTCATTAGCACAGACAGTTTTCTTGTAAAAGAAATCTCCGATCCTCCCGCTGGCACAGCGGTGATCTCCACATCCTGTGCATAGATGCCATAGGTGTGCAGTGTAAACGGAACGGGTACAGCGCATTTCCCCTTGGCAGGCACCGTGAAACGCAGCTTACGCTCCGTCCAGTTCAGAAAATCTCCTGCGGGCAGCTCCAAGGTAAACTGCGTTTCGGCGTCCACATTGTTTTCAACGTTCAGCACCAGCTCTGCCGGGATACCCGGATACAGTTCCTTCACAGGTAGAACAGGGGTGATTTGTGCCGGAAACTTGGGATTAATGCCAAGCCGGAACTGAGCCTGCTTACCGTTGATAAGCCAGATGCTGATGATGGCGGGATGTGTTTTGTTTTTGTTCTGTTCCTCTGTCACCGGATCGAGATGGAATTCGCCCTCCACCGTGATCGTTTCGCCCGGCTGCACCGTTTGCACAGCATGCAGGGCAAAACGGATATTTTTGTCGTCCTTTCCCTTGATCTCGATATTGAGATCGGAGGCCGATTTATTTTGGATATGATAACGCACGGCATAACTCGAACCAAACACCAGATGATGCTCGTCAACCTCGGTGTGAATGTGGTAATCCGGCGTTTCAAGAGCGGCCAGGCCGCGGCCTGTTTTTTCAAAAGATGCCCGAAGGGCGATGTCTCCTTTTTCCCACGTATAATCAAAGAAATCAAATCCGCGCTCCCCACGTCCGTCCGGCTCGATCACCAGCTCACGGGTGCTGTCGGCATACCAATCTACAGTTTCAAAATAAGGAGCAAGTGCTTCCATCTGCAATACAGTCGGGATAAAGTTCATCAGGTGTACGCTGTCGTCTTTTTTCTCCCAAAAGAATCCGCATTTCTTGTACATCGGCACCGCCTTCGTGTTGCCTCCCCAAGTGAACAGATCCAGGCGCGGCCACCCGGCCTCCACCGTTTTCTCCACAGCCTTCAGGATCAGATTGCGGCCAATCTTGTACCCG
The DNA here is from genome assembly GCF_050171015.1 of Paenibacillus sp. TC-CSREp1. Lineage (NCBI taxonomy): Bacteria > Bacillati > Bacillota > Bacilli > Caryophanales > Paenibacillaceae > Paenibacillus > Paenibacillus sp. TC-CSREp1. The sequence goes on from NZ_JBNOKM010000013.1 coordinate 131,557, forward strand.
TGGTAGTCGGGGCGTACGTTAAGCAGCGGTACATATAGTGCATTCTCGTCAAAACGATAATGAGCAAAGCTGCAAAAACCGACGACCTCTTCATTATGAATCGCCAGATATTCATGCAGATTGGAGGAGTTCTCCATCTCCTGGCGAATGGCTTCCTCAGTTCTCTGCCTTGTACCGCCTCCCCAGCTCTCGTTGCTTCGGTTCCACATATCGGCCAGGCTGGCGGCGTAAGAATGGTCATATTCAACAATATGAATCTGATCGATGATCGTTTGTACGCTCATGTTCTGCTCTCCTTCTCTATATGTATAGGATGGTCTTCGTGAACACTAACTGGCCCTCGTCTGATCGCTACTGAACTTATCCAGGCCCTGTGTGGCAAATCTAGCGATAGTCTTATCATACTATATTTGGAAGCAATTTCAGAGTGTGCTTATTTTTGCAGATTCATATTGACTCAAGAACGATTACATATAGAAAAGAAACCTTAGACCATGTTCGTCCGTATCTATGTTGGGACTAGGCAAGGCTTATGTATAGGCTAACATATCAGGTATATGATAGGAAAAATCAGCTGTTCTTGTGAGTTTTGACAAGCGCTGTTCGCCCTTGTTACTCTGGAGAGAGATGTGTTTATTTATATCAAAAATAGATAGATTTGTGGAGGGAAAGCATGACGGAGTGGATCACACAATTTATACTTTTCTTTAAAGATCTGTCGTATGGCGGGCTTGTTATTGCATTATCATTTGAATTTGTGCCTGCTGAACTGGTGCTGCCCATGGCGGGATATTGGGTGTATCTCGGGGATATGAAGCTGTGGCTGGCGATTCTGGCTGGTACGGTTGGAGGAACGCTCGGCCCTCTGACGCTGTATGCACTCGGACGTTACGGCGGCAGACCTATGGTCGAGAAGTACGGCAAATATTTTCTGATCCGCGCCCATCATATCGAAGCTTCTGATAAATTTTTTGAAAAATACGGCAGCGGGGTCGCTTTCTACGGACGTTTTGTGCCCGGCATTCGCACCGTCATCTCCATCCCTTGTGGTATGGCAAAGATGAACGTGTTCAAATTCAGTATCTTTACATTTCTAGCTATGCTGCCCATTACGTCTATATACGTCTATCTTGGATACAAACTGGGCGCACAATGGGAGGAAGTCGGTGAAGTCGTTAAACCATACGTCATCCCGGCAGGTGTGATCTTCCTGATTGGATTTGGCATGTACATGCTGTTGAAACGTTGGAAAAAAAGACCGGCTTAGACAAGATAGTAGCTAGTTGAAGTGAGGGAAGATAGATTTAAAGCCCCGTGATCATCACGATCGACCGGGGCCTTTTGGTTTAAAATAATTGCGTTTTTGCTGTTATTACTCGTCTAAATAGAAGTAAAGCCCCACTGATTTCCTAGAAATGAGTGAGACTTTATAAATTATAGATTATAGAGGTACTTCATCACGAAGTACGTTCTCGGGATAACATTACTTTTTCAGAAAGTAAATGTCTCAATTGCTCCCGCCTGAAAAGGATGTTGAGCCGCTTCACGTACTCGAACTGAATCCCCCGTTTCGAACGAAACGGTTTGGTCGACGAGCAATGGAGTCCATTCTCCATCATTCTTTGAGTATTCCATTGTCGGCAAAGAGGTCCGTATTGATTGGTTCAGACTCGTAACATGAACTTCGGATGTGAATGGAAAGCTTTTTGCTGGTGCAGCCTCCAGATATTGACTACTTTTCTCACGAAGAAGAACCGTGAGATCCCCGGGAAATTGTTGTGGGTTCTCTTCGCTGTACGTAGTCCACGTCCTGCCATCATCCACTGAATATTCCATTGCAGAGGACATTTCTGAGGCAAAGAACATATTGTCGGCATCATTGTGACTAACAAACATTTTCACATTATCTACAAAATCAACTGTTTTCACCTTACCCGCAGGAACTTGATTGTCCGGATCAGCTTTCACACGTACTCGTACGTATATATCCCCTGGGAAAACAGGTGGATTGGCTTCATCATACGTGATCCAGGACTTTTCTCCATCAAGTGAAAATTCCATGCTTGCATTGGCTCCGACCAACATGTTTAGTTTATCATCCGCTTCGACCTCTGGTTGCTCAGGAGCAGAAGGCAGCGTATCTTTGATCGCAATAGAGATCGATGCTGTATAAGCTCCATCTTGCAGCACAGCTTGAATCAGCAAATGAGTTGCTCCTTCAGGAATGGACGTCCCTTGGGGCAGCGTATAGCTGTTTCCGTCTGACTTATCCAATGTCTTGATTGCATCCAGGCTTCCCCCCGTATTTCCCCACATCAGCTGATAGGAAACGACTGCAGTGTCATCTGTGCCTGGTGTCCAATTAATTTCCCCTCCAATCGTTCCTGCAGCTTTATCTGTATCAACAAAAGAAAGAGATAGGGGCATAGAGGACGATTTGGTGTAGGCCAACTCGTAAGCATGACGAATTTGTTCAATGCTTATAAATTTGTTTTCCGGTAAGAGACTGCGCTCACTTAGGATCATTTTAGCAACTTCGGTTCGAGCTGTTTGGTTCATACTGCTGTATTGCGCTGCATCAATATGGAGTGTATCCGCATACCTTATCAGATAAGATTCCGTGATGGCGTTCGTTCCGGCATAATTGAAGTTATGGATCACACCAGCTTCGGTATTGGACGGTGCAGGGTACTGCTGGTTTGTCGTCTCAATAATCTGTTTAACATCACTGAATGTGCTGTACTGGCCAGCTTTTTCTGCCAAAGCCTTCTGATAATGCTGTCCGTTAAATTCAATCAAACCCAGTTCCTTTCTCAATTCAGAAGGGTAGGCTCCAAGGATATGTAGGACATCTTCACCCTTGGTTGGATCGATTCGATTGCCCGTTTCGATGGATAATTGCTTCGTAATCAACGAGACAACATTTGGCCCCGAGTAACTGCCATGTCCCCCGAACGAACGGGAACCACTTCCATTTGAATCTTTAATAGTCAACGCATTTTTAACATAAGTCCAATCGAAAGAATAAGACGTCCCGTCTCCCAATGTTACCGGGTCAAAATTCACATTAAGAATAGGCATTTCCGGAATGGTTAGATCCCAATGGATCGATTTGATCTCAATAAATCCATATCCATAGTTTCGCAGGCGACCCTCTTTAAAGATCGCAGCCGGGTTAGTAGTTGTTGTTGCTGGAGGTGTGAGTACACCCGTAAACTGAATTCTAATCTGGCTCAGGTTCGATTTATCGTATGGAAGGACATCGCTGTCATTGGCACGATAATTCATAATCGAATGAATAAACATAGGCTGCGTTTCCTGACCTGTCTCTCCATTTTTGAAAATGGTATAGATATGGTAGGTTTTGGATGGCTCAAGTCCTTCTACTTTGTACGTCACAGGTTGATTCGCTGTCACCGAAAACATGCCATGGGTTGAAGGCAAGTTATCAGGAAGTGATCCATTCTTCACTTGTTCCGCTGTAGGACGTACACGATCATCGGCACGAACAGCCATGTAATAAACTGTACCTGATTTATTTGTGGTCATCAGACCAACAGCTGAATTTTCTGTACGGTCCTGATAACTCTTGTACGTATACGGATACCATGATGTCGGATCTGGATTCGCAGGAGTTGATGGTGTACCCGGATTGGAAGGTGTCCCTCCTCCTGAATTCCCTGTACTGCCTCCACTGCCTCCACTGCCTCCACTAGCGGAAGAATCACTTCCTCCAGAGCTTGGCTGTACAAATGTCGGATTGCTTACACCGTTAATCGTAGCGATTTGCGTTTTAACCTTATCGTAGTTTGCAATGACTTTTTCGGGTGATACTCCCTCTGGCAGAACCAAGCGTTGAATGGAAGCATTCGTTGGAATCGATACTTGGCTGGCACGATCCTTAATCGTTACAGTCCCTATCGTTCCTGTACCTTGCAGCGCAATGGTTCCTGTACCTTTAATGGTGAGTGATTCTATACGCCCCGTTCCAGAGATGCTTGTTTCCTTACTACCTGCGGTAATCTCCAAGTTACGGATGTGCGCATATAATGAAGCGTTGTGAACTCCTTCTCCTACCGTTACAGTATCATATGTGATGGATTCATCTCCCCACAACCCCGCAAGCTTGGAGTCAATATGAACCTCTTTAATGACCGTTTTGTTCAAGGATTCAACCCGAACATCTTCCTTGCTGATATTCATTTGCTGAAGTGACGATTGGTCGAATACAACCGTGTTGTCATCTCCACCCTTTACATAAGTTGTTCCTTTAACTGTAACTTTCTCCGCATAAAAATCATTCTCAAGTTCCTTTGAAATTTCCAGATCACCGCTAATATCGAGGTTCCTGATCGTTATGTAGTCTGCTGCAGCTCTTACGTTACCCGCTATAACCGCTTGTCCACCATCGAGTACGACGTTCCCTGAGAACTCTTTTTTCCCTGCCTCTGCTGCCAGACCTGGCGCAACCAGTTTGAGCTCTAACACCTTGGTGATCTGCTCATCTACCGTTTCCATTCGGACTCCGGCATTCGCAAGTGCAGCTGCATTTTTAGCCTCAAATAACGGTTTTAATGCTTCCGTTACCCCATATTGCTTATTTCCAATCGTAACTGTACCGTTTTCTACTTTCTGGATGGTTTGCAGATGACTGCTTGCCACCGTGGAATCGATTCGTACTAGAATAGCAGCTAGTTCTTGTCGGAGCACTGGCTGCTGAGGATAAAAGCTGCCGTTATTGCCTGTCATCAGACCGGACGAGACAACAGATGTTACCGATTTTTTAGCCCACGTTGATATTTGCTCATTGTCTTTAATCTTCGTTAGCTCTTCAACCTGATCTTGCATTGGATCTGCTTGGGTTGCTCTAGCCAATATGGAAGCTAATTCTTCCCGTGTAACGACAGCTTGGGGACGAAACATGCCGCTCGGATCTCCATTCATCCATCCGGCTTTTTGCACTGCCTCAATAGCACTTGCACTCCATGAACCGGGAGTAACATCCGAAAACTTAGAAGTTGCATGATTACTCAGTTCAAGACCCATAAGTTTGGCAAGTGAAACGGCTGCCTCTTGACGAGTAACCTGCTGTAGCGGATGAAAGTATCCTTTGGGGTCTCCGTTAATGAAATTTCTCTCTTGAGCTTCAAGTATAAGTGCCTGTGCCCAAGGCGAAGCCTGTTCAGCATCTTTAAACGGAATAGACGATGCTGCCGATACGTTGGATTGCATGGCTGCGCATAGCGTAAGAACTATCGATGCTATAGCTGCTGCGCCCATTTTTTTTGAAATCTCCATAAAACCTCCTATGAATTGTTACGTCTTTTCTCCTGCTTTTTGTATAATATTGAACCAAAAGACCTATTCATCATAATATGTAACTCGGCTTATAACAATATATAATTTCCAAAATGTTCAACTTCATAATATAAAATAGACTATTTAGCACATTTTCTGATGTGCCGATTAATGTAACCATTGATACTTCGCTTTCGGTCAATTTGCACAATTCAAGTTTGTCTTCTTCGTCAAAAAACTCCTTCCCCCAAAAGGATGAGAGAAAGAGTCCACAATGGATTTTTTGATGACATAGAAACTATATCAGTTCCTGCCTTTTTTTCAAATACACATACAGCACCACGCCGGAAGCCGCACAGATTAACGCACACAACCCAATGAATCCATACCCGGCTTGAAGGCCGCGCAGCAGACCGAGCTGAGTGGTGGCACCGTACATGCTTTTCACACCTTCAATGACCCAGCCAATCACATAGTTGCCGATGACACTGCCTACCCCCATGAGCGTCACCGTAAACGTAATCGCCGTATCACTGCCGTTCGGATATCTGCGGGCGATAAACGCCATCACCGTTGGATAGATCATCGCAATACCTGCACCCGATATCGCAAAGAAGATAGCCAGACTCTCCCCACCTGCAAGCGCGACAAACGTACATACCGCCGAAAAACCAGAGAACAAGATCAATGAAAGCACAAATCCGATGCGATCCGTCAACGGCCCTAGCAGCAAACGGCCCAGCGAGAACGTTAGGAAGAATGCCGATAATAGACCAGAGGCTTTGACCGTGTCCCATGTGTATGCTTTCTCCAGGAAGTTAACAAGCCAACCCCCAACCGCCAGTTCGGATACCACGCCAAAAGAAAGAATAAGCACCATCAGCCACAGGGCCGGATCACGTGTTAACGTCTTGAGTGAGGTTCGATCTTCATGGGCAAGATCATCCCCGGGGAACGTACTGCGCAGTGCCGCAATGATCGGCAACAGGCAGAGCGACAACATGACCAGATACATACCGCGCCAGTCCAGCTGATACCCAAATACCGTGAGCGACATGACCCCTGTCGCCAGCAACGGCGCCACCGTTGAACTCAGCCCATAGAAGAAATGGGACAGGTTCATCATCGTACCTGTATTTTTCACAAAAATACGCGCCCCGAGAATCGCCAGCGCAATCTCCAGCATCCCGTTGCCGATGTACATGAAGAAATACGATGACGCAAAGAGCGGATACGTATGCGTTACATAGATGAACACGCCCGACAGAATCATCGAAGCAAACGAAATGATGCTGACCGCCTTGATGCCCCATTTGCGAACCAGTATAGCCGTGAACGAGCAGGCAATCAGGTATCCCAGTGCGTTCAAGGACAACAACGTCCCAAGCTGTTTCTCATCCAGATTGAAGTCAAATTGAATGCGCGGAATCGCCGGGCCTTTAATATTTTCCGAGATGCCAAATACGATAAATCCTAGAAAGATGGTTGCCAGCTGCATGGCGTACAGCTTGTTGAACTTTCGTTTGTTGCCTTGTGTACTTGCTTGCTGATTCAAAATAAGTTCCCCCATTGTGTCCAGAAAAATGGTTACACGTTGTACCTCCGATTGCAGTGCCATCTTCCGCCCGCTGTTATCCCTGTATTTTTTTGAATTACTTTCTAACGGTAAAAATACAGTGATAAAGGCGTTCTCCAGATTGGCTCTGCCCTCTCCGCTCTCGTGTAAAAAATTTTGCTTAACTTCACTTCATAATAAGTCGTTCCTACCATTGCTTCTCAATTACCTGAATACGGTAGGTCAGGCTTTCCAGCGTTACGGCTACCAGTCCGGTAACATATTCGCGCCGGGTATCGCGGCGAATCATTAGCTGAGGCATATGTTCCTGTGGAATGTGGTGATTCAGACAGCCTTGGATCAGGCCATTCCTCATCGCGGGGTCCATCGTGTCACCCGTCACTACAATGGCCGCCGGGTTGATGATAGCAATGATGGAGACCAGTGTCTGTACGACGAGTTCCTGCAATCCTTCTTTCGTTTTCAACATGCGCAGCTGCTCTTCCCGTGACACGCCAAAGGGTAAAAAAGACACCTCGCCCCCAAATTGCGTATTCCCGGTAAGCGGCCGACCATCGATAATAAAACCTGCTCCCGGAAAATGGTTTTCAGGGAACGTTACCACCGCAAAGTTCTTCTCTTCCTCAAATTGCTGCTCATTGTACAGCCCATACACCGTCAGATTCATATCGTTGCCAATGACCACTTCGATGTCTTCGTATTGCTCTTTGAGTCTTAACCCTAGGGGCTGATTAGCCAACTCCGGTACGTCACAGATACCGATCACACCATTGTGCGCCACCCCTGGTATTCCGATTCCGATGGCCTGCACATTGTGATGTTGCTCGATCAGTTCAGCAACTAGTTCCTCCACCACCGTGACATTAATTTCATCCAAAAAAAGAGTCTGTTCGTCTACCATCTCTCCGTTCAGGTTGGCATATGTATGTGTAATCGAGTGAATGCCGCCTTCCGTACGAATAATCAGACATAGCACACTCGCATAGTCCGCGTTGAACTGATATCGACTCGCGGGTCTGCCCCCGCTTGATTCATCCGGGCCCAGACCAATGATCTCCCCTGTCTGGAGCAGTTCATTCAGAATCGTGCCGCATGTTGCCACGCTGAGTTTGGTCAGGTTTGCGATGGAAGCCTTCGTGCCTACGCCCATCGACCGGAGTGTGTTTTTTACAATTTCAACGTTAATGCGTTTGACCTGTTGGGTGTTGTGGGATGTGGGTAACATCGCTTGTTGTGTGCCTCCTTTCGTTTGTATGTATATGGGTGATCACGTATTCGAGAAAAATATTGGAGGTGAGTTTTTAAAAGTGTTTTAATAATTGAAGTTTAGGGGGAACGGTGTGGAAAGTCAATGCTTATTACGAACAAGATTGAGCTAACAAGAAAGAAGAAATAGCCGGGACCTTGTTTTATATTTCACATAATTGTTACTAAATGATAAAATTAAACATAAGTGTCAAGGAGGTGGATTTATATGAGTTGGTTCTATTGGCCGGAATTTATCATTTTAACTATATGTCTTATCGTAGTCTTATTCGGAATCTACTATGTATTTCGTAAGGTGTCAGGGCTCTCAAAAAGAATATCTAACTTGGAAAATAAAATGAATACAATAAAGAAAAATGATTAGTTAATACTCAGGTTTGCGATGGAAGTCTCTCTGCCTACGTCCATTGAAATGCATGCTTATATGGGGGAATGCTTTGGGATCGCTTATAAAGATTAAAAGGACAGTCAAGCTCATCCCTAGAATGATCCTGTACTATCCCTTTCGTTCATACGGTTATGTAGACTGGCTCATGTGATGGGCCAAGATGCTCTTCTCCAGCCTGACTTCAAATAATTTGCGGTTCAAATCCTGTTCCATCCCGTGAAGGTGATATGCCGCCTGTTTCACCGTATCCATATGCATCACCCCTGCCCGCTTCGCGATAATGTCCATGGCATCCAGGATGAGTTTGTTACACGTGACCAGTTGATCGACGTAATCATCTTCTTGCTTTACGAGTTGTGCGTAATGCGAAGCCAGATCTTCGCCGTGGGTACTTGTCATGTCACCACTCCTTTTAAAGAGAGGGTAACATACGTATTAGAAAAGTGTGGTACGCAAAGACGTATCACTAAGTAATTATAGATCGAATACCTATTACTCTAGATATCACTTATTATCTTAGCTTGTTTATTTTTTTTCTTATTTTTTGCATGTGTCTCCTCTTTACTGTTCCTATTTTTCTCTCACTAGTAAAGATTTTTTCTGCTCTTTTTACATATGATATGAAATTTCCTCTTTCCTTCTCAGATCCTTTAATAGAATATATTAAATATAAGTTTTTAAAACTCACTCTATTCCCCTTTTTGGTTACACCATCGTTAGCAATGATATTATTCAACTTCTTATACATTCTATAATAATATTTAGAAATAGTCTTATCTTTCAAAGCAACATTATTTCCATCAAAAGAAAAGCCTAAATAATTCATAATATTGCTTCCATTCATAACATTATCTAATACTTTTTCATTAGAGCTTATCAATTTACCTTTATCATATTCAAAGATTTGTGTTTTGTCTGGTTCTAAGTCAACATTAGGAGTGTTATTGATAATCGCATTAATAAATTGAAATTTCTTCTGAAATTTATTCAAATCTTCTTTAGGCAGTATAACTATAAAATCGTCACTGTATCTCATGTATAATCCATTATTTTTCTTCACAAACTCATTAATTGATTTATCAAATTCTAACATGTATATATTTGAAAGGACTGCGCTTATTGCCGAACCCTGTGGTATTCCAAAATCATTTGAATTTGATTCTGCATATTCTTTGACTAACTTTTTAAATTCTTGCGGTGGGACAGCATACTCTAATTTATTGAAGGTTTTTACATCATTTTTTAATCCGTTTAGTTCCAGGAGGATTTTAAGATCCCACTTTGAGTACCTTGTTATATTCTTAAAAACTGCGTAATAATCTTTTGGTAAACGCTCTTCTCCCAATAAATTACACAGCATTTTCTTTAAATATAGATGATCTAAGCTGTCAAAAAATTTGGTGAAATCACCGATAATTATATAACATTCATTTTGGTCTTTAATGAAATCAATAGCTCTCTTAGCAAAGTGGATATTATTATTTTTATGCATGTTGTTTCTATACGCTATTGCCGCATCATCGATATTATCCGACTTTACTCTTGCATTGTATAACTGATTTAATTTAAATCCGTAATATTGATATATGTATCGATCTCTGTGTCCAGAGTAATAAATTTCACGATTCTTTTTTACCTTACCTTTCTTTTTATTAAATTTATGGAAAGTGATCGTATAATGTATAAAAGGATAAAACCCATGTTTCGCGACCTTTTTGGGATTGTTGATATAGCTCCAAACCCTATCTAAAGAAATCTTAGAGTCGAAATGGGCGTAGTTTCTTCTGTGCTTATTTTTTTCCTTCCATTTCTGAAGTTCCATTTAATTCCTCCTTTAAAAGCGTAATACCTGCCAACACGGGGGGTAGTATCCCTTAGCTGGCAGGTATAGCTTGAAAACTTGTATTTAGTTGCGATAATGAAATGAGTGCACGCTAAATCCAACTACCCAAATTTCCCGAATTAGCAACTATGTTATAATAGTTAAGGAGGGATGTTCAGTGACCATGATTGTACTCTGGTTAATTACATTCATGATTACCGACCAGCTATCAACTGAGAACAGTTTCTTATTACACTTTCAAGAATTGTTCATAAACAGATTGACAACAATCTCCGACCTTCATATCTAAAATATGAAGTAAATAAATTATAGCATATTTTGATATATTTTCAAGCTATATGTTGGAATTTGTCAATCAAAAAATTCTAAACATATGTAGCAATCAAGGACTCTAGTTTTACATAAACTAGAAATAGTCATCAATATTACTTAAGTTATAGTATTCTTTGGTTAACCTTGATCTTATCGTTGATGCAGATAGGTTATTTTGTATAATTTCTCTTTCAAATGATTCAAGCCATCCAATTTTCATTCTCTTTGAAAATATTACAAATAAAAATTGAATCAATAAAGTAATTAAGACTAATATGAATCCATACAAGTTAAGCTTAAGGTCTAGATCAGTAAGATTATCCATTAAAAAGTTATACAAAAAAGGAACTATCGATAAAAATAATAAGAAAAATTTCCATTTCGAATATTTCTTAGCTTCTGTATTTCCTAATTGATCATCATTTATTTTTATTTCCTCAGTGTTCAATGATACATCTTCTTGCTCGAATCCTATTAGTTTTCCCCAGATGTTTGGTAGCCATTTAGATGAAGAATATACTATACCGAACAGATTCCAAAAATTCCTATAAATGAATGGACTCAAAACAACTATATAGATTGGGTACATAAAAGTTACAGCCACATTCAAAATAAAACTTATAAAAACTAAGAGAAATTCAAAATCTCTCAGAATTACTTGACTGTTAGCCATATTTCCACTTTCAGATAATTTTCTAAAAACCCCGATTTTCGTTTGTCTAAATCTTGAATTAAAAATATCAAACAAAGCAATAGCTAAATTTAAAAAAAGTACATAACTAAGAATTGTATATGACAGGTTTGCTCTCATTAAATTTATTCCTGGAAACAGAAAATAACTTAATGTTGCGATAGTTACAAAAAGAACCCAATTACTGAGCCCCATTGAAGTTATTTTTTGTCGTTCTCTATCTTGTAGTTTCCCTACATGATCTAACATTTCCTTTTGCGTAAAATACTCTCTCATCGTTTCCCCCTCTATGTTAATCACCATGCGATGTGTTAATTAAAAATTTTGATTCTGGACTAGGTTTGTTACTACATTTTTGTACGTCTTCTTCTAAGCATAATAAAATACATATCGGCGAAGAATTTGAGAAAATTTAGTCTTCACACCAAATCCATCTCCCCCATTTGACACCCCCTCCAAAAAGGTCTATCCTAATAACGAATCATTCATTCACTTTTAAGGAGTCGTTCCCGATGGTGCAGGCCAAGAAAGACGAAGTCAGGAAAGAGATTGAATACGCGGCGCTTAAGGTCTTTTTTGAGAAGGGTTATGCGGATGCCAAGATGAATGATATTGCGAATGAGATCAATATATCGGTCGGCAATATCTATACCTATTTCAAGAATAAGAAGGAGCTTTTTTACGCCGTGGTTCCGCCGGATTTGGTGGAATATCTGAAAAAGGTACTGGTGGAGACGATTCATTTTGATAACCAGAGCGCGTTTGAGAAAACGAATAGCGAGCAGCGATCCGTCCTCATGCAGGAGCAGGTAGATGTGCTACGGAAGTATAGGAATCAGATCATCATCATCTTTGAAAAGAATAAAGGAACCATCTACACCAACGCCAAGAACGAGCTGGTCGAGCTGATGATCGACACGAAGAAAGCCTATCTCAAAAATCGATACAAACACTATGAGATCGGCACCGAGGAGAACCTGATTCTGCTGAACATTCTGGCACATAACGTCATCGACATGAATCTGGACTTATTGAAACGAGACATGAGTGAGGACAGCCGCAAGCAAATCTTTGACGCGTTGTATATATACCGACTTTACGGCATGAAAAGCTTGAACGAATAAGGAATACTGCTGGATCACTACAAAGCAAAATTCCACTTTTACCATAGATCACTACGCGTCGCACAGCGTGCAGATCAGTTGTACTTTCCCCTGGTTTGCACGCAAAAAAATAAGCACAGGCAAGTCCATCTATTTTTTTAACCCAAAAATGAATTATTAATTCATTTTTAGACTACAAGAATACTTTGCATAGAGAAACCAAATAGTACAGAACCGCATCACTCAACTGATTCAGCATGTAACATCATGCAACACCACCTACACCCAAGGAGGAACATATTATGAACACCGCTTACGCTTTGAAAAACGTGCATCTGATCCACGGCGACGCCAGCCGTAATCTGCAGCCCAACATGACGATTCTCATCAACGAACAAGGACTTATCGAGAATATCGCCCCAGATCAGGAGCTGAATATCCCTAGTCACTACACAACAATCGACCTTACCGGAAAATATGTGATGCCTGGGCTGATTAACGCACATGTGCATCTATTTGCCGATGGCAAACCGCTCACCCTCTCCGTCAGTGAAGGATTGCTGGATTTTGCCTATCATCGGGTTCTGAATACCCGATTCGGTCGAAATATTTTGAAGAAACGCATGAAACGTAACGCACTTACCGCACTTCATGCGGGTGTGACAACGATGCGCAGTGTGGGCGAATTCTTTTATACCGATGTGCAGCTGCGGGATGAGATTAACCGCGGGGAGTGGGTCGGTCCGAATCTGCTTGTTTCGGGATTTTTCCTGAGTGTGACGGGTGGACATGGTGCTCCTTACTTGGCACTGGTGGGTGACTCGCCTTGGGAAATGCGCAAAAATACACGGATTAATGTGAAGAACGGTGTGGACTGGATCAAAATCTGTGTGACGGGCGGTGTAACGGATGCCAAAATGGTTGGCGAAGCTGGGCGTCTGCAAATGACGGTGGACGAGGTCGCAGCGGTCTGCGATGAAGCGCACAAGATCGGGATGAAGGTTGCCGCGCATGTGGAGAGCACGGAAGGTGTGCGCGTTGCGCTTCAAGGGGGTGTGGATACAATTGAGCATGGGGCTGAGATGGATGACGAGATTATTCATTTGTATAAAAATAACCCCAAGGCCCTTCACGGTTACACCGCAGTGATCCCTACCCTGCAAGCCGCTTATCCATCCGCTTCGCTCGATCCAAGTGTGACCAAGTTAAGTGCTACTGTCAAAGAAAACGCCAGACTGGTCTACGACTCCATGCTCAAAGGAGTGCAACAGGCCATAGACAACGGCATTACTATTGGAATCGGAAACGATGCGGCCATGTCCTACGTGAGTCACTACGATTTGTGGAGAGAGATGGATCATTATATGAAACAGACCAAACTGACTAATAAAGATGTCATCGACATGGTCACTCGCAACAATGCTAAAATTCTCGGGATCGACGAAGTGACAGGTACGTTGGATATCGGCAAACATGCCGACTTGATTGTACTGGATTATAATCCGCTAGAACAAATCGAAGCTTTATCCAACATGTCAATGGTTATGGTCAAAGGCAATCTGATCCAGAACCCATCCGTCACACACATCAATGAGGTAGATGAGGTTCTTAACGCGGTGTGGTGAGGTCAGCATTAATTAGTAAGAAGAATTAAGTCAGAGTCAGAGTTAGAGTAGAATCGGTAAAAATCAAGTTATTTCCCTATATCCTGTACAGATCCACGTCCATAATAATGAATGCTCACTTCGATCAAGTATGCTTTATCATTGGGATTCAATAACTGAGGCATGGTCTGAGGAGGCGGGAGCTCTTCCACGGGCTCTCCGTTCAGATATAACTCTAGCGCATCTTTTGCCATGATCAATGCCTCTTCAATGCTATGACCATAGGTAAGGCAACCTGGCAGATCAGGGAACGAAACGTTTATTCCATCCTCAGCAAAGTTAAAGATAGCATAGTATTGGTAGGTTCGAATCATGAAGCATCTCCTTGTAATTAACATAGTGCTATGGTGTCTTCAAAAATGTAATATCACAGGCGAGGGATATGATTATTCTTAACAAAATGTAGATTGTAGAAACCTGTAAAATAATCATGCGGTCCTGTCAAAAGTACCCACAAAACAATAAAAGGCTATTCCTATACGTCATGCGGACGACGGGGAATGGCCTTTTGGTATTTCAAAAATTCTAACGATCTCAGGAGACGCTATTTACCCCGTTTTGGGCAGTTTTAAAATCTAACGATCCGTACGGACCTTATTTTGACGAATTCAGGCATTTTTCAGGCTTTGGAGCCCATTTTGGCTGAAATAGCGTTTCTCAGGATCGTTAGAATTTTATCACACGAAAAATCCGGCAAATAAGCTCTCTGGGGATCGTTAGCGTTCGGAGTATCTATCAATCATTCAATCCTTTACCCTCCATGATGGGCTGCATACATTTTTCAATGCGGGATGTTTTGGTCTTGGATTGTTTTGGCTGTGAAAAGTGGTACAGGTACGCACGCTGGCGGCCAGGGGTTAGTGCTTCAAATGCTGTCTGAAATGCAGGGTTGGCATCGAATTGCTGCTGAAGTTCCTCAGGAACAGCGAATTGTTCTACTTCCTTTTTTTCCACTTTCAGACCCGCTTGTTCGACTTCGATCGCTTCACGAAT
This sequence comes from Paenibacillus sp. TC-CSREp1, assembly GCF_050171015.1. Lineage (NCBI taxonomy): Bacteria > Bacillati > Bacillota > Bacilli > Caryophanales > Paenibacillaceae > Paenibacillus > Paenibacillus sp. TC-CSREp1. The sequence goes on from NZ_JBNOKM010000013.1 coordinate 146,691, forward strand.
ATAGGCTTTCAGAATATCTTCCTGTTCGATAATCTGCTCCAGGTTAGTGAAACGAATCTGGCGGCCTCCCTGTACATTATTCGTTTGCTGAATCAGGATACCATGCGGGTCTTTCAGCAGAGAGCCCTTAAGAAACATGATGGCACAGTACTCCTTAAAACCATGAATTAGTACTACGTTTTTCCCGTTCAGCGTGTAGCATGGATGCATCCATTTGTAATCTTCGGTCAGATCACAATCCAAAATGATCTCCCTCAGCTTCACGGATTCTTCCTTCCACGTTTTGATTTTGCTTAAATATGCGTCTACTTTGGGATTGGTATTCTGCGTAGTCATAGGATTCTTCCTCTCGACCAATTTAGTTGTGTTTTATTCGGTCAAATCTAATTTATCTCATTTTGTGCTGACTACCTTTTATCTTATTTCACCTTTATTTATCGGTTTGTTTGTACTGATTTTCAAGAGAGCATACAGCGCCACTTCAAAACCACTTATCCAACATGTATTAGCTTCTCGCCTTCAATTTAAACCTAAATGGATAACCCAGTCAGTCCATCCAGAAAAATAGAGTATAACAAGCGCAACCGTTTATTATTTTATACGAAAAAAGAACCTATAAACGGTCTATAGGCTCTATATTGCGGTAGTTTGTTATTGAATTTTGTTTTTAATGCTATACCTGTCGTCCCACTAGTCATTAGTATTAGCATTTGTCTTTGTCTTTGTATTTGTTCTGTATTCGCATACCCCTGCCTATGTTCTATTCCACACCTAATTTAACTCTCCATGTCTTTTAGAAGTGTAATGCGCTATATGTCTCATCTATACATGAGCAGGTGTAAGGTAAGTTAATCACTTTCCCAGATTGCCTTTCAACCGATCCAATTGTAAAAAATGATGTTTGTAGTGCATGTCGATCAACACAAACCACTCCTCAGCGTCAAGCGCTCCAAACCTTGGGTGAGATACTTTCCGGCTTGTGGACACGGACACTTCGTCAAGAACTGACGCTACACGCCTCATCTGCTCCACCACCTGTTGCAGTCCCTCCACCAATTGCTCCTTGCTTTCAGGTGGCTGCGGTGTATATTGCGGGGAAGCTGGTACTTTAACACGGATTGGAGGAAATTGCCCCGCCTCGAACAACCTTCTGCCAAGCTCTGTTTTTTCCGTATCAGCATGTACCGTGTTCTCGTTATTAGCGAGGCAATGCTCACTATTACGCAAATGCATAAACAGCGCGGATTGAATCAGATGCATATACATCTGTCCAATCGACCACTCTTCTTCATTTTCCTTTTGAAGCAAATCCTCCATATCCAATGTATTCAATTCTGCTACATATTTCTTTACGGACGTCTCAAAAGACTGCAGCACTTCACTCGTAGTTCTCATCGTTCAAACAGCTCCTCTTCATTCTGAATAGCTCCAGTATATAGAGGGGCTCCTGACAAGAGTATGTCAGTAGTGTTTCAGGATATTACTTGCGATTTCTCGCATACGATTACGCAGAGACTCCGGCTTGATTACCTCGATATCTCCACCCAGTCCTAATAAATGATGCATGATTTCTTCGGGATGGCGGACACGAAAATCAAAATGAATACCCTCCCCATGCTCCTGTACGTTATTTATATAAAAATGAAGTAACTCTCTAATCTTGTCAGCCACTTCGACTTTTGCACGAATGAGCACATGCTCATCCCGATCATCCCGTGGCTGATAACGGTTCAGATCAAAATCCGGGGGCAGCAGAAATGCATCCTCCAGCACAGCAAGCTCAGACATGCGGGACAAACGGAAATGACGAATGTCCTCCCGCAGATCACATTTTGCAACCAGCATCCAATGCTCCCGCACAAGGCTAAGTCCATATGGAGAAACGACACGCTGCGTTGAGCGTTTACCATCCGTTTCGGGCAGATTTTTCACATAGGTAAAGCTGATTTTACGTTGTTCCAGAATTGCATGACGTATGTCGTGAAGATACGTTTTAACGTGGGTTGCAGTATCCGGCTCGGCAGGATAAAGCACACGCATCGTTTCTTGAACACGCGCTGACGCTTCACGCACATTTTCAGGTAAAATGGCTTCAATTTTGCGGTGTGCAGACTTGGCTTGAATACCATAAGCAGCATCCCATCTCTGCTCGATAAATCGGGCTCCCATGAGCAGGGACACCGCTTCCTCTGCTGTAAAGCTGACCGGAGGAAGAAAATATCCTTCCATCAGTGAATATCCGTGACCAGGAGCTCCTGCGATGGGAACACCAGCCTCGCTTAATGCCTGGATATCCCGATATATTGTGCGTACACTCGTCTCGAATTGAGAAGCCAGATCCTCCGCCCTGATCAGCTTCGTTCGTTGTAATTCAAGCGTAATTGCGAGCTGTCGCTCCGTTTTGTTCATGTTCGTTCAATCCTCTACGATTTACTTCCATGCTTAACGTACATCCACATGTTTAATCATATCATGGATGAAACCGTCATTGCCGTAAATCGCTGCTGCAAGGTATTTCTTTGGGTAAGGGGATCGAAATATAACTCATAAAAGTTTCTATCTCTTTCTGTTATACCTCCTGCTACCTCCACCAGCAAGAATCCATTCGATCTCAAATTTTTTACTTTTGATGACAGCCCGTATACTTTTGCGTGAAGCCTCTGACATACCACTCTCAGAGATCCATACACTCTCCAGTTTAGGAAATTGTGTTAGCAAAAATCCCCAATCTTCCGTAAACACTCCCTCAATATGCAAGTTCCGAAGCTCTGGTAACTCCAACAAATGAATATTCTTGATCGGATTATGACTCAATATCAGATCACGCAAATTCGTAAGCTGGTTAAGTGGCGTGATATCCTGAATCTGGTTGTAATCTGCTCTGATCCAGTGCAGATGAGGAAACGTCTGTAATGGGGATAGATCTACCAAGTTGTTATTTTCAATGTGAATTAATTCCAAGTTGGAGAGATGGGTTAACCTGTTCAAATCGGACATGCTACTCAATTCCATATTGTTGATACATAATGACGCTACACTCTCAGGAAGATAGCGCAGCTCGGCAAGATCGAAATCTGGATTTTCTTCCACGCTGTAACCTTGCAGGTTTTTGGCATACTGAATACCATCCAGATGATACACGGGTCCTTTGATGTAATGACGAAATATATTCCTTAACTCCAGAAGATTCATATCCGTCAAATCCTCTTTAAACACTTGAAGCTCTGACCGGATACCTTGTTCTAGATGTTCGTCCTTGAAGAAGACCTTGTTGCCTTTAGGCCCGTTAACCTTGTAAGAAACCTCCGCAAAATACTCCTGTTGTACTCTCGCCAGCTCAGAAGACTCGTACACGTACCATTGCCACCCTAGAAAGATCGGCGGGATGTACTTGGGACCAATCCATTGGATCGATTCGTTATCGAGTATTTTTCCGATTAGAAATTGGTCGCCGTTCTGCATTAAGATGTGATCATCATGACGACAAATGTTTCCTAATTCAACGTTGCTTCTTGCGGTCTCATAGGAAACCTGTCGCCTTGCTTCAATGCCTGCATAATATGTATCGTATGTTTTTAGACGTTCTTTTCGCATTTCTTCTGTATTTTCTGTATCCCATAGCTCGATAAATTCAAAAGTCTTTAATTTATTCTCTTCTACTACTTTTTTAAATGTATCTGTTGCAAAAAATCTTAGGTGGTGATGCTGTGGTAAACAAAACAAGTGTGCGTCTGCTTCAATGCGCTCCGGCAGGATATGTACGTATTCTGAGAAAAAACCATATCCGATCTTTCGCTCAACAGGATTACTCCTATCGATAAAGTCTTGTATACGGTTCACCTTAACAGCGAACATCTCTTGGTCAGCGTGGATCAATGGCAAAAACTCGACATCCTTACCGATTAACGGAGCGAGCACCTCTTTTGCCCTTTTTGAGAATACTAAAAAAGTAATTGAATATTCCATGCAATCACTTTTATTGCCCTTTCGCTGCGTTACAAATACGGGCGGCTCCCAATATTCACTCTCCCCGTCAAAATAAGCCTCCATTCTTTTATTATCCCGTTCAAATGATTCAAGTCTGATTCCCATCGCCTTATCTGAAGGCACAACCATCCAGAATTTAATGATGATCCACTCCCAAGCAAAGTATTGTAGTTCCAGTTAATTATATCGGTTGTATTTATCTATGAAATGAGATTTTCACAGCACTTGCTGCTCCCACGAATGTAAATGACAAAAGAGCCCTTCAAGTCATATCTGAAGGGCTTCCTCTGCTCCACACGTTCTGCGATGAATTCATCGAAACGACCTCAGCTCACCCGAATCGACCGCTAATATAATCCCGTGTTCGCGCATCGACAGGTTCGGAGAACATGCTTTTCGTAGCTGAATACTCCACAACTTCACCGTTCAGGAAAAACACGGTCTGCTGGGAGACACGCGCAGCCTGCTGCATGTTGTGCGTAACCATCACAATGGTATAACGCTCCTTCAGTTCATGCGTCAGTTCTTCAATCTTGAAGGTGGATACCGGATCAAGTGAAGCTGTCGCCTCATCCATTAGTAGAATATCCGGTTCGACCGCCAAAGCGCGAGCGATGCAAAGACGCTGCTGCTGTCCACCAGACAGACTAAGTGCCGAGCGCTTCAGGTTGTCTTTGACCTCGTCCCAGAGAGCGGCGGAGCGCAGACTGCGTTCCACGATCTCATCCAGCTTTTTTTTGCCATGAATCCCGTGCTGTCTTGGTCCGAATGCTATGTTGTCGTAGATGGATTTCGGAAAAGGATTGGGCGACTGAAAAACCATACCGATCTTCTTGCGCAATGTCTCCACATGAACGTCACCGCTATAAATATCCGTTCCACCGACAGCCACAGTCCCTTCGATGCGTGTTCCGGGTATCCGGTCATTCATACGATTCAGCGTACGCAGCAAGGTCGATTTGCCACAGCCGGATGGACCGATAAATGCTGTTATCGCCCGTTCCGGGATATCAATGGAAACCTGCTTCAGCGCCTGAAAGGTGCCGTAAAACAAATTCAGTTTGTTGATTTCGATAATGGATTGCACGAGGTATCCTCCTGGCCATGAATTAGAATGTACTCCCTTGAGTCTCAAAGTTTATTTTTGCGAGAATTGAACCACAGCGGCACACGGAACAAAATGTTGATCAGCAGCACGACAAAGATAAGCACCGCCGTAGATTTCTGAGCAATCTGCTCCGCATCCGGCACAATGGCCTCGGACTGGATATACCATAGATGCACAGCCAGTGTTCCTCCTGGGGATAACAGATTGAAATCCCACATCTCGCCGGATGTCGATACGCCCGCAGTCAGGATAATTACCGCACTTTCACCAAACGCACGGCCCGCAGTCAGACAGATGCCTGTCATAATGCCGTTCAGAGCTACAGGCAAAATGACCTTACGAATCGTCTGCAGATGCGTTGCCCCCAGTGCAAACGAGCCATTTCGAAGCTCAGTCGGCACAGCGCGGACCGCTTCCTCCGTTACCCGGGTCAACACGGGCAGGTTCAGGAAAGCAAGGCTGACTGCAGCTCCGAGAATCGTCAGACCGATCTCGAAATACTCCACAAACAGCGCAATCCCGAATAAACCGAAAATAATCGATGGCACAGACGACAGCCCCTCCACACAGATCCGTACAATCTCGATGAGTTTATGGTTTGGCGCAAATTCAGCCAGATAGATTCCGGCTGCAAGTCCGATCGGGATCGAGATCAGAAGGGATAGGAAAAGCACATAGAACGAGTTGAACAGTGCCGGGCCTATACCTCCCCCTTCCTCAATCTCACTCGGCACACCGTACAGGAAATCCCAGCTGAGCATCGGCAGGCCTTTTTGCAGCAGCAGGAACAAAAGTCCAACAATAAATAAAATGACAAGGATACCGATACCCCATACTGCGCCGGTGAACAGCCGATCCATCCATGCAGCAGATGCTCTTCGTTTGCCAAAGGAATACGCTGGAGCTAGAGACGCCTCTTTCTTCATGCTCACAGGTGACGGCCCCCTCTCTTCTGCAGCATTCTCACCGCAACGATCATCAGGATCGAAATAGCAAGCAGAATAAAGCCCATCATGTACAGGCCATGATTCCAGGTAGAATCAAACTCCACACTGGAGATTTGCATGACGATGTTACTTGTTAACACCGCCGTTGGTGTGAACAGACTGCTCGGCAGCTGTGCTGTGTTACCAATAACCATGACCACCGCCATCGTCTCTCCGATTGCACGTGTCATCCCCAGAATGACCGCATACATAATACCGCCTCTAGCTGCAGGCAGCACGACCCGGGTAATCGTTTGAAATCGATTCGTTCCGAGCGCATAAGCCGCATCACGGTATTTGTTCGGTACAGCGGAGATGGCATCATCACTGATACGGCTAATTGTTGGCAGCACCATAATCGTCAGCACAATAGACGCGGCAAGCAGACCATCTGCCAGATCACGATCGCTCAAGTCTCTCAGCCAGGGGATCAGCACCGTCAAGCCGAGAAAGCCATACACGACAGACGGAATACCCACCAGCAGATCGAGCACAGGACGCAACAAGGTACGAAGCCATTTCGGTGTCATTTCAGCCAGAAAAACAGCGATGATGACCGACAGAGGAATTGCCATCAGCATCGTTAATCCAGTGAGCGCAAACGTACCCAGAATAAAGGTTAAAGCACCGTAGTGTTCATTTTCCGGGTCCCAGTTGGTAGAGAAAAAGAATTCCTTCAACGAAACATCAGCAAAGGTCAGGACACCTGTACGCAGCATAAGCACCAGAATACAGAACAGAACGAGACATACAAATGCCGCGCTGGCAATACAGAGGATGCGAAACATTCGGTTAGACCACCGGAGGCGTGCTTTTCGGTCAAAACGTCTTCCCTTGCCGGGCGCTCTGCCAAAGCTTGAGCCAAGCTCATTCGGAGCCGGACTCTTCGCTGGTGGATTCATTTCCATCATAGAGGACTCTTCCTTTCACATAGAGAAGCCAGCTTGGCGACCACGCGCGGAAGCTGGCTGTCTCTTTCTTATGAAATGCGGGGTGATTTATTTAACTGCTGCAAGCGGAATAAATTTCAGCTTTTTCAGGGAACCATTCTGGAACTTGCTGCTTTGAATGTATTCGATGAACGCTTTGGTTGCGCCTGTTGGTTGTCCTTTGGTCATGTAGTATCCAATGCCCCATACTTTGTACGTTTTGTTCAGCACGTTTTTCTCTGTTGGAGCTACGCCATTAATGGAGACAGCTTTCATTTTGCTTGTTACGTACGGCAGGTCAATGTAACCGATCGCGTTAGGTGTTGTTTCAATGGTTGTTTTCATGTCGCCGCTGGAACCTACTTCTTTGTAGTTGTCCCCTTTGCTCATGAAGTCTTTGCCGTCCAGAGCTTTTTGCTGGAAGTTAACACGTGTTCCTGATCCAAACTTGCGGTTAACGACAACAATTTTACCGTCTGCACCACCAACTTCTTTCCAGTTCGTTACTTTGCCGGAGAAGATGTCCTGCAATTGTTTTGTGGTCAGACTTGTTACACCTACGTTGGAGTTAACTACTGCTGCAAACACGGTTACGGCTACCGGATTCGCCACTTGTCCTTCGAATTTTTTGAAGCCAGGCACATCCTTGGATGCATCCCAGTCTACAGCACCGATGTCGGCAATGCCTTTACGTACCGATTGCGGGCCAGTCACCGAACCGGCAGCCGATGCGGAGATTTTTACTTTTGGATTATCCTTCTTGAACTCACTTGCTGCCTGGAGTGTTAATGGAAGCAGTGCAGAAGAACCATTGATTACAATTTTACCTTTCTCATTGCTTTTGGCAGCCGATGCTGTCATTGCACCACCAAGTCCACCAACCAGGGATACAGCCATCAGCATGGCTGTGAAAGGTTTAATCCATTTTTTCATTGTAAAAAGCTCCTCTCGAATTTAACGTTCGATTATAATTTTTAGTACATTTCATTTTGGATATCATTTTTCAGCTCAACTTCATTCATCTAGAAGTTTCTCTTATTACTTCTGCTTTTTACTTCGTAACCGGTTTCCAGCTGCCGCCAGCTTGTACCAGCACTCTTCCGTTCTCCACAATAGCCATCTGTGATCCTGTCACCACGATGGAGGATACATCAGAGGATACCGTGTATAGCTTGGATTGTTGTCCGGTTACCGTATCAATGGATAGAATCACGCTGTTTTTCTCATCCTGCGCAACAAGTACATATAACGTCCCGCCTGACAGAACTGCCTGCTCTACATCATGCTCGTTGTACACGGTAACTGGTTTCTGGGATGTATCTACAGACATCAGCGAAGCATTGCCATCCTCGGACGGCACACTTACGTAATAAGCCTTCTGACCGTCTACCGAATAAATAAATACTTTATCATCCGTAGAAGTAGTCAGCTTCACCGCTTCGGGTTTATCTGAACCGTTGTTATACGAAAACAATTGCTGTTGATTGGCTGAGAAGTCAATGGATACGTTATCTTCATCTACATTGGTTGCATCCGATGTCACTTTACCAAGTGTGGTTACTGTGTACACAAAGCGTTTGCCACTCACAGACACATTCAGGTTTTCTTTGTAATCTACTTTGTCTTCCACCAGTTTCTTGATGGAGCCATCGGCCAGGTTCAGATTCGCAATCACCGAACCTTTATCTCCTTGCAGGAAGTAGATCGAGCTTTCATCTGTGGACCAGACCAGCTCAGGCTTGATGCTTGTATCACTTGTAATGAGCCTGGAGGCCTTCGTTTTTAGATCGATAACGTAGACGGCTCCCTCTGCATTCGTATAGGCCGCTTGATTACCGCTTGGGGATACAACCAGATCCGAACCGCCTTCAGACGTCAGCAGCAGTTCATATTTGCCCGTAGCTGTATTTACGAGATAGTCGCTTCTGCCTTGATCATCATTTTTGGACACAATCATCTGATCCGCTCCGGCAAAACGAGGATTCTCTGCCCCTTCAATTAAAGCGATGGTGCTAATCTCTAGCTGACCGTTTCTCAGGCCAACGGTTCCGCCTACGCTCGATACCAATGGACGAAGTGCGACGTAGCTTGTTCCACCAATGATAACAACGGGCTGGTTCAGATTGACCTTTGTACCGTCAACCTCGAGCTGCTTGGATTTGTTCTGCACGCTGACCGTGTGACCATTCAGCTGAATCACAGTCGCCCCGTTTACGATTTCGGCCTGTGCTCCGATCGCTTTGATGACGTCGCGGACAGCAATGAGTGTTTCACCATTTTTCACGAGTGAACGTACAATGACTTGATTACCGTTTATGGTAAACGTGGAGTTTTGGACCTGAGTTGTGCTAGCCACAGGCTTGGCTGCGGGGGCAGCCGATACTGCACCAACCACAGAAGTTGTTAATGCGGTGGCTACTACGGATGCTGCGAACACCTTTTTCATTGACATTGGTTTTTGTCACCCTTCTTTTCTCCATATATACTTGCCTGATGAAGCTGTTCCCTGCACGGTACACTTGCATATATCATCAATATGAGAGCTTGTCCGCTCATCCCCCCAAACATCCACGTTCATAGTAAAAATGACCTATCACCTCTGTAATTATAGGAGTGATTTGTAAACGGGAAATCCTGGAATTGTTAACGTATTGTCAATGTTTTCATAAAATAAAAAAACGTGCCGATGACATGCTGTCATCTGACACGTTAGAATGGATCATGCAGCCCTATAATCTGTAGGAAAGTCGGTTATTCCCTTGTATTATAAGGGATTTCTACGCCAAGCCTCACATTCGAATCTGGTCATATAATCGTCTTGACGCCATAGAGGGGCCAATGTGCAGCTCCTGCAACCTTGCTTCCAGATCACGATATATGCGCAGCACCTGATCATGCTTTCCCAAGGATAAATAGGCTTGCATCGCACATCGATAAGCTTCCTCTTCATAAGGCGAATGTACCATAGCCCGCTCTGCTGCTTCTGTTGCTTTTTTACCATTGCCCAGCGCCAGCTGCTTCTCCGAGAGCCTTAACATCAGTTCCAGCACATTTCGCTCCAGCCTCTGACTAAGCTCGTACACCCATGGATAATCTTCCTGCGCAAGAAGCTCATCCTGATACATATGCAAGGTCCGCTCCATCTGATCCAGCGGCACATGCTCCTCACGCTGCATACGATGCACAACGTCCAATACATCATAGACATCTGCACGAATTCTGTTCTTATCCAGAATATAATGCTCGTTCCTGTAACTGACCATCTGCTCCATACCGAGCTTTTTTAGGTTTTTGCGCAGCAGACTGACACAGGTGTGCATATAAATTTTCGCCTTTTCATACCGCTCGTCCGGCCATAGCTGCTCAATGATCCGATCTCGGTGAACCGCATGGGCGTTAGGATCTTGCAGCAGCAGGTAGGCGAATAGTTCCTTCTCCTTGGCGGTGCGCCACATCACGGAATCTCCATTGGTCGGCGTTACACGTAATTTTCCAAACATCTGCACAAATAAGCAGTTTCTATCGACAAGGTTGCCAGAATCATGTCTGTTCATAGCATCTTCGGATGAAGAAATAAAAGATTTCATCAACCCTTGCGTCTGCTGCTGTTTCTGTATCTGCTCCTTCTTCTCGTGTCCTCTCTCCCTCTCTCTTGAAATGCGATCAATTGTGCGAGATAAACGTCCCATTTCGATCGGTTTGAGCAAATAGTCCAATGCCTCATGTTCGAATGCTGCAACAGCATACTGATCATAAGCCGTAACAAAAACGATAACCGCTTCCGGATCGATCTCATGAATGTTAGCCGCGAGCTCCAACCCACTCATGCCCGGCATCTCGATATCCACGAACCAGATATCTGGACGAACATCATCGAGTGCCTTCAACGCCTCAAAACCATTCATCCAGCGACCAGCAACCTGTACCTCTCCTGTTCGATTCAGGAACATTTCCAGCATATTCAGCGCATGTGGCTCGTCGTCCACCAAATAAGCCTGAAGCATCGCCGTCCCCCTGTTCTATTATTGATAAGGAAATTCAATCCTGATTTTTGTCCCCTGACCGAGTTCACTCTGAATGACAGGCCCCTGGCCGTTCAAGTGTTTCAAGCGTCTCTGCACATTTTGCAGACCTATGCCTTGGTCCGGATGATTTCGGTTCAGCACAAGTGTAGCCTGTTCTTTCGACATGCCTATGCCGTCATCTTCCACTACTACCCGAACCCGCTCCTGCTGTCTGCGAATGGAGAGTGTTACCTTGCCACCGTCAATTTTTTTGGAGACCCCATGCCGAATGGCATTCTCCACCAACGGCTCAATCAGCAGCGGCATCACCTTGCAAGGATAGAGCGAGCTGTCTACATCCAATTCCACCTGAAGCCGTGAGCCGAATCTCTCCTGTTCAATCTCAACGTAAGCCTGAATCAGCTCCATCTCCTGCCGAAGCGGAATCAGCTCTTCCGTATTATCCAGATGAAATAAAATTCGCAAATACCGACTGAAGCTGCCCAGCAGCTCCCCAGCCTTGGGCCCATCCGTAAAACAAAGAGACATAATCGTACCCAGCGCGTTATATAAAAAATGGGGTTTGATCTGCGAACGCAGAAATGCCATCTCGTTATTCGCCGCCTGCTTCACAAGCTGCTTCATGCCAAGCAGCATATGGACACGAACCAGAATCTCCCCTGCATCCAGAGGGCGTGTAATAAAATCATTACCGCCTGCCTGAATGCAGGCTTCTATGTCGGCTGGTGTGCTTCTCATGTTAATAAATAACACGGGAAGTTCAGCCTGGCTGGAATCCATACGAATCTGTCTACACATCTCATATCCGGTGATCTCAGGAAGCATGGCATCCAGAATCACAAGATCCGGCAGCCTGCCGCCAGCCAATATAGAACGCACTTTGCTGTGATTGTCCGCAAAGCTTAGTTGAAACCCTTCCGCAGAAAGCAATGTATTCAGCTGTTCCAGGTCTACGAGGTCAGATGTTGCAATCAATACGTGGGCTGAACTCATGCCTTCCACTCTTTTCTCCTCCCCTACAGTCATTTCCTCAGCAGCTGCCGCCTCTAAAAAACTCAAGTCGGTATCAGCAGCCGGTGGAAGCTCAAGGGCAATCCATGCTTCTTCTTCATTTATGGTCAATGTTCCTTGCATAGCACTGACAATCTCCAATGCCGCAGACAATCCGGCAGATGTACGTTCGATCTGTGATGAAGCAATACCCGGGCTCTCTGCCACAGGCCAGTAACCAGATGCACTCTCGGCTTTCATGTGTAACGTAATTCGAATAGCATTCTGAATCCGCTCACTTGTAAAAATCAATTCACCGTTATGATACTGTCCCATCATGTGATAGACCAGGTTATATAACACTTGCAGCAGCCGGTTCTCATCCGCTACAACGTACCTTGCATCTGTCTCCATTTTGCGAACGATAACGATCTCCTTTCCCGACGCCAGAAATCCCAGCACCTCTGTAACCAGCGAAAGGCACGAAACCAGATCAACGGTACCCAGTGAAATTTTCACGGTGCCATCCCTGAACCTTGACACATCGATGAGATCGTTCACCAGATTGGACATGCGGTAGGCTGTATTGCGGATCAATTGAAGCTTGGACCGGATCTCCCGTTCATTCGTTCGTTTCATAGACGTTGTCAGAAGAGAACGGGATAGATGGATGATGCTGTGCAGCGGTGAGTTTAATTCATGTGATGTTAGCAATAAAAATTCATCCTTCGCCTTATCTGCCACCTGGAGCTGTTGTGCAAGCCGGTGCATCGATGCATAAGCCTTCACATATTGATAGATTAACAGCATGGCAAATGTGCCAAGAATCACAAGAGTGGTGCAGTTCAACAGCACTTGACTGACCGGATATAATGTTACAATAACTCCCAGAATATAATTGACCAGCATCAGCCAGATACATACAATGAGCAGCTGAGCCTCGGAACGGCTCCGTTTATCGTCATTTGTTCGTCTGTACTGAAGCAGAACCACCATGAAAGCCACCGCATAGGCTGACAAATTAACAGCATACATTCCTTCCTGTATAGACGAATATACCCGAAACGGGGTTATCGCAATTAAAGCAAGATATAGCACCAGCAATGCACTAGGGGCCATTCTCCATTTTCTCCACCCCGTCACAGGATCGGGAGCAATCCTCAATGTGATCAAGCTGGTGATGACAGATAAACCATATACAGATATGTATTTCAGCTTATAGACCAGTTCAAAGGAAAGGTCCGGCACCAAATGCAGCAGCAGACGCTCGCCGTTGGTCACCACGGTCAAAGCATAACCGATAAAAAACAGTGCATACAGCAGTTGAATTCGATCCCGATGAAGACGTACATATAAATAGAAGAACAATAAGCTGAAAATGCCTACGATCCCGATGATCAGCAGCTCCAGTCCCGATTGAATCATTGCTCTGGCCTCCATATAACGCCCTTTGCCTAAATCAATCGAATTGTAGATGCCGCCACTGCGAAAATCAAAATTAGCAACCTGCAGCACAATTTCGATCTCTGAGCGTTCAGGATGAAAGTAGACCATATACGGCTCATTGCGCGGTACATAGGAAGCCGCCGATTCCCCCGGAATGCCGGAGCTATTGATTAATTTTCCGTCGACATACATCGCATCCGAGAAGCGAACATAACGCTTGGCAATCGCCATCCCTTCTCCTTGAGGTACGTTTCGCACGAGTAAACGATAGGTGCCATAACTTTTACCCTTCATAGGGTATCCATGACTGTTACTTCTGTCGTCCCAATTGCCCGGAACCTGCATCATGATTGGCTGTACCCGTGTATGATGGATCTGCTGAGGCGTGAGCAGCTGCTCCGGGTAGAATTCCCACTCCCCGTCCAGCGGAATAACAAATTGGCTGGTCCATTGCAGACCTGCTAGATCCATTACACCTTTTTTCGCTTGAGGCTTCTCCTCTGCAGATGTAATCTGCCACAGCACGACCAGTGCGAGCAGTAAAGTCATACAGCCGATCCATAACAAAAATCGATCCTTTCGAATGACCGTCATCTCTCTTTCTCCAGTAACGTCTATCTTGGAAACAGCAATCTAGCGTTATTTTCGCACTCACTCCTGAAACTGTCTATGCTTTTTCAAATGTTCTACATATAGGATGGAAAAAAGGCATCCGAGGATGCCTTCAAAGTATCTTCCGTCATAATAGACTTATCTGCCATGGATGAACAGACTGAGAGAATCGGCAAGCTTCAAGCTAATTTTGGGACGCAGCCTGGATTGCTCCATACGCCCAGTGACTGGCAGGGACATCCTTCCACATCGGAGAACTCTCCGCAGCCGCTTCAATGTTTAACAAACGATTCAACATGGTCACAGTTTCTGCCCGTGTAACGGCATCGTCTGGACGGAACTTGCCTTGCTCTGACACACTCATAATACCCGAGGCTAATACGTGCTGCACCGCCTCTTTAGCCCAATGCTGTGTAATGTCAGAAGCAGCATCGATTGCACCGGAAGTTTCGGTTATTCCGGTTGTTTCCTTTTTCAGAACTCGATCAATAATTACTGCCATCTCGGCACGTGTGATAGAACGCCCCGGAGAGAAAAAGCCGTTGGTATTACCGTTCATTAAGCCAGCTTGTGAAACCTTGGTGATGGCATCACTAGCCCAGTTAGCAGAAGGCATATCCTTATAAGAAGCAACGGGGATTTGCCCACTGCTGCCAGGCAGGAGCACACGAGATAAAAGGGCGGCCATTTCGGCACGCTGCACGGTCTGATTAGGTCTGAACGTACCATCCGCATACCCTTGAATATAAGAGGTTGATTTCGAATTATTAATATGGACAATCGAAAATGTACTGAACTTGGTAACTTCAAACTCTATCCCTGGTTGATCTGTTCCATTAAATTTGACGATTTTACCCTTAACCAGTTCTTTGGTTCCATCACTATGTTCAATAAACACTTGCAGCTTGTCCAGTTCCTTTGGTGTCAGATTCGGTTCTGTGATTGGCAGTACAACAGTCACCGGACGACTACTCATATTGGTTTCAATCATCATTGGACGACCCAGAAGACGGAAGTCAGCTGTATTCGTTAATTGTTGGAATAGCAATGGATCGTTCTGAATACGCTGCTTCACCACTTCACGCCCTGCGGTATCCTTGATCGGCACAAGGTGGAAGAATACATCCGATCCTAGTCCCTGTAAAGAACTCGCCGGAAGCTGCAATGATGCATGATCCGTTTCGATATACAGATTCATCTTCTCATCGGCCATCAATGTGGTAGACTTGGCAGGAAGCTTCACGTTCAGTTCGGACACCTCGTTTTTTGCATCCGGAATCAGAATTCGAGCAATATTTGAGCCCGCCTGCTTCAAACTCTGAATCGCTCGTGAAATCTGTTCAGCTGTCAGGTTCACCTCATCCTTTTTACGCCCATCTGCTCCAGTTGTTCTTTCGATAGTCGTTGCCGAAACAATGGCACCCATATTCCGTTCGTTAGTCACATTCACCGTGATTTTCTCAGGAGTGCTTGCAGATGGTGATGTTGTTGTGGAACCCGAGGACGAAGTTCCCGAGCTGGATGAACCTGGATTGGTTGGCGTTGTTGGTGTTGTTGGTGTAACCGGAGCGGCAACAACTGTAATACTGCCCGGTACAAACTGCTTGTTCATTTCAATGGCATCGACATCCGTCACCGTAAAATGTTCAGGCATAGTTGCATCAATGATCTGTATCGGATACTCTCCTGCCGCAGCACCAGAGGCGATTGTGAATTCAATCTTGAACAGTGTCTGCGGCTCCTCGGATACTGGAACAGGACTGCGCCCTCCGTCCTCATCACTCCAGCCCACGATGAGCGATCCTGTTTCATTGTTCACGTTGTGCTGTACTCCCGATCGAATACCTGTTACATTCATCACCTTGAGGGCAGCAGGATTGAACTTTAAGCGTATCCCGTAAGAACCGATCGGCTGATCCAGCGACACGGTATCAACGGGCAGGGTTACCTTGTCACCTGGTTTTCCCTGTCTAGATCCGATGTAGACAACCGCGTTACCGACCGTTTTCTCCCCTGCCAGCACAGTAACTTGTCCGTTTTCTCCAGTTGCCTGAAGCGGGTCAACTTCTTCTACCAGTGCGCCTGTATGCAGAGTTACTGAACTAGGACCAACAGCTGCACTTTCCTTAATTTTAAAATGAAGAGAATACAGCGGCGTAGATTCATCAATGAATTGCAGCGTTGTCATCATAATCTTAATGATGCCCGCAGTAGACTTATCTTTGGTCAGGCTAATTCCTTGATAGTTTGCATAGGCCTGGGTGTTCACAACCTCATCCCCATCCACAAGTTCAAGCACTGCCGGGTCATAGGCAAAGGACAGTTCAGAGTGATAGAAAGAATAATTCATCCCCTTTGAATCATAGGATACGGGCACTTCGATGATGTCTCCCTCTTTTCCGGATACATCTCCAATATGAATTACGGGATCTACACTGGCCTGTGCCTGAGGAAGCCATGAGAAAATCATGGACACCATAAGCAGCATAGCCAAGAGCGATTTTACGGAACGTTTGTATTTTGCTAAAAAAAGATATCCTTTAATGTTTTGCAAACTATTCACCCCTTCCCAGGTTTTATGAATTGATCCCCAAGTAAATGCCCATAATCAGGGCTGTATCGTTAGCATCAAGTACACCATCATCATTCATGTCCAACACTTCAATCTGATCTGGTGTTAACGTAATCAATCCTTTGATGTATTTATTGACTAACAAGGCATCTGCCGGGGTAATTACGCCATCTCCATTCGCATCGCCTTTGATCCGAAGCATGATCGTTACATTTGCGTTATCCGAGAACACCGTTCCATTTTTGGCCTGCCATGTAAACGATGTCTTGATTGCCGTAAAAGCTGAAGAAGGAATATAGGTTAAAAAATTTAATTCCGCAACAGAAATAATCTGGTCCTTCACAACGTCCGTACCATGCAACTGTAATTTACCGCTGTCTGGAAGAGACGTGATGCGAATATCCGTCATCGGCTGGTCCTCAGAATCGGCATAGTTACTGGCAAAATCCGTGGTTGTAAATTCTACGGGAAGTCCTTTCTTAACTGTTTTGGAAAATGCACCAGCAGCCGGTTTAGTGGAGGTACCTTGGCTGAGCCCCAAAATACGAGCAGTTGTTCCGTCTGCACTGAATACTACAATCCGATTTCTCGCTGTATCAGCCATGTACACCTCGCCTTCTGGTTCAAAAGCAATTGGATTGCTGATGTCAATAGGATAGGTCTCGTTTCCACTTGCCCAAGTGCTAAGCACAGGAGTATTAGGATAAACATACCCTTCGTAACCAGTGCTCATAATTTTATTCTCGCTCACAACGTATAAATGTTTGTTTGTTAAATCCAGTGTCAGATCTCCAAGCTTGTCAGTTGAATTTTGTATACTAACCAAAGGGTAGAGAAAAACTCCATTAGCATAGGAATACCAGGTATTTTGTCCAGTCTCGTTCGTACCGGAGATTACACTGGAATACTCTTTCAAATCACCTATGCTTCCCCCGCCTGAATTGTCCAGGTGGCCATAGGCAAATGTAGTGCTTTTCTGTGTAACATTATTTTCCACGTTGTTCTCGCTATAGGTTACACCTATCGTTTCTCTGTTGTGCTGCTTGAACCTCAAGACATTTCGAATATACCTTTGCTGCCCGCCTTGGCTAAAATCCATCCAATATTTATTTTTCAATTCGATAGGTGATCCGTTTACTGTACCGTCCGGGTTAAAAATATGCACCTGTAATTGATCACCTGATTCAGCAGCATAGATTAATCCATCGTTTCCCATCGTAACTGCCGTCACATGATTGACCTCCATCGTTGATAGTACTTCGCCTTCCGGTGTAGCCCGAATCACCCGATTATTTCCGCTGTCTGCGATTAGCATCTCTGTTTGACCATCAGACGTCTTGTAAAATTCGATATCTGTAGGTTGGTTTAATGAAATTGAACTTGTTGCAGCAAGTGCCGGTGAAGCTGGATAACTCACGCTTGTAAATAAGGCAATGACGAGTGCAAGCAATAACGTGCACCGTACGTTTTTAGCTCTTCCAGCATTGACATGATAGAATTTCAACCCTTCTCCTCCTTCAAACTTCTGATTACGTTCTGTATTACTATACAAGGACGCTCTTAACAATCACTGAACATGAATCCCAAGCGCAGGAAGGCAGCATAGAACGACAAAAAAACGATTGAAATCAAACGGCTGCTCGTTTGATTCAATCGTTCACTAATAGAACAAAATTCAAATCCTCTTCATAATCTCTCTCAAAATGAAAATACGAGATCGAAGCCTGCCTTCGACTTGGCAAACCGTGACTCCACATCCAATTCGGTTGCAGGTGCCAGTACTTCCTGAGCCACAACATCGTTGTAACCGATAGTCTTCAGATTTTTCAAAAAACCACTCAGATCAATGACACCTTCTCCCGGATAAAGCCGTTCCCCATCCTTCAATTCCTCAATCGGCAAGTCATAGGCATCATTAATGTGCACATGAACCACCTGCTCCCGCTTCAGCTTCAGCAGTTCATTCATCTCCAAACCATTCGTGTGCCAGTGGTAGGAATCCACGAGCAACCCCACATTGGGTGCGTGGATGGTATTGATCCAATCGAGTGTATCCTCTACACGCCATATAAATGGATTTTTCCATTGTGTCCGCAAATGGTGGCATCCAACAAACTCCAGCCCGAGCCGAATTCCGAACGCATCCAGAATATCCGCACATAACCTGAGCCGTTTCGTGGCGGCAGCCATGAACGACGCAGCAGGCTGATCCGTGGAAGGCAAAATGTAGGTGCAACATTTGTTCACGTTCAGTGCAGCAGATGCTTCGGCCATCGCGACCAGATTCGGCAGCCCCTCTCGGAATTGTTCATCGGTTGAGCGCCATTCCACTGGCAAATCCGCAGAGCCAATGATGACTTGATTGCTTTCCAGCAGATGCTGAGCTTGCCCAATGCCATACGTCTGCACGAATGAGAGCGGATTCAAATCTACAGCCCCAAACCCGTACTGAGCAGCAGAAGTAATATACTGTTCATCCGACTCGATGTTGCCCAGTCCCGCTTTGGTTAATCCTCTAATCATAGCGTGTCCCTCCTGGTTGCTGTCTGTCCCTTGCAATCTCTTCCCAAGACAGCAGATCGTTATGTACGTTTGCTTCAAATTCTATCCTGGTATAATATCGTCTGTTCTTTTCGCATAGATAATCTCGCGGATAATTTTGGATCGATTCCATACGATAAACTTAAAAACATGACCCGATTCCAGCGTAATTTTGATACCGTTCGGAATTAATCCCCACGTTTGATGCTTTTCGATCTTGCTCATTCCCCAAAGCTCGATCTGAACCCCGTCGGTCTGAAAATTCAAGCTATGTGGGACAAAAATCAGACGTTGATTGGTCAGGAATAATCTTCCCCCTACACCTTCAAGTCCTCTCAACCAATTCGCATGAATACGCTGGAAAATGACATATTCATCTTGACGCAAATCTTCCATGTTTCCTTGTCTCCTTTATCGCATTCCGTTAAATTCATATTCTGATCATTGCTCTTTTTATTATAGGATGATTCTTCAGATTAAGGAATTTTTTTCTTTCATAAAAACTCAAAACGCATTGCCCACCCAAAGCATGGCTCGGACAATGCGTTTGTTAACACCTGCAATACGATGTGGCTAGATAGAGCTGCTTGTTAAATTTTTTGCAGAATGCCTTTCACCAGTCCAATAAACGTTGTTTTCACTTTCGCTGCGACTTCGATAACCTCATCATGGCTCAGCGGCTGATCCAGAATACCACAAGCCATGTTTGTCAGACAGGAAATACCGAGCACCTTCATGCCGCCGTGAATCGCAACGATTGCTTCTGGTACGGTAGACATACCTACAGCGTCCGCCCCCATCGTGCGGATCATGCGAATCTCCGCAGGAGTTTCATAAGCTGGGCCACTCCACCATGCGTATACACCCTGCTGCAAGCTTACGTTTTGTTCTTCGGCAACCTCCAGAGCGATGCTGCGCAGTTCACGGTTATACACTTGGGATACATCCGGGAAACGTACCCCCAGCTCAGCATTGTTAGGACCCATCAGCGGATTATTGCCAACCAGATTGATATGATCCGTGATCAGCATCAGCTGACCTGGCTCAAAGCTGGTGTTAATCGCGCCGCAGGCGTTAGTGATAATCAGCTTCTCCACGCCAAGTGCTTTCATTATACGAACCGGGAACGTTACTTCGTCCAAAGTGAAGCCTTCATAATAGTGCAGACGGCCTTTCATCGCTACCACGGTCTGTCCCATCAGCTCTCCGATCACAAGTTCATTCGCGTGACCAATGGCCTCGGATTGAGCAAAATAAGGAATATCGGTATATGGAATAACCGTAGCATTTTCAATTTCGTCCGCAAGCGCTCCCAGCCCCGAACCCAGAATCATACCTGTAACGGGTTTGGTATTGATCCGATTTAATATGTAATCACGTGCTTCCTGAATATGTGCTGATTGATGCATAATAAACGTCCTCCTGATAATCTGAATTGATATTACATATAACCTATTTATAAGCGGTACTTATCAAGTGTAATGAACAAAGGCTCGGATGTAAATGGCAGTCCTTATACTCACTTCAATGCAAGGGGTACTCTCCTTCTCATTATCGGGATTTTGTTTGCTCTCTTCCGTTGAGATCTGGAGCATCTGCAATTGTTCCTGTTTCCGTTGCATCCAGCATCGAATAGAAATAGAGTCTATCTATTTCAAAATGGAAGATACTATTTCTGGCGAGGATGCTTAAAAAGAGCACATCTCCTACTAGGGTAATCAGAGAGATGAACCCCAAAATTAAATTTAGGTTTCAAAATCTCCAATAAAAACTCCTTAGTTAGAGAAAGGCGAAGAGGATAAACAGAAGGCCTGGGAGGGCCGTTATCCCTTGCTCCCCGTCTTTACTATATAAAAAGAGGGATGAAAGAAATGGCTGTTAACTATTCTTATTTTGAAAGAAGTGGATATCGTGTAATCAGGACTCATGTAAGTAATATCGTTTCAGAAGTTATTAAAAAACCAGTATGTTCTACAAATAATTATGGTATTAATGGAGGTTTCTTTGCTTCAAACAATTATACTGCACCCCCTACAAGTGGACTTTCAATAAGCTATGACGGTACCACCCAAAACCCTGGTAGCAATGCAGGGGGGACACGAAATCGTGGTACATTTTTCACTTATCTTGATAACGGCGTTACAAAAGCTGGAATTACACGCTGCACTACTATTCCAAACCTGAAACAACAAGTTGGTAATTTACAGTTTAAGACTATTATAGGTGGAGGAAGTTTTCATCTAACTGGATCAAAAGAACAATTCGAAGCAATCCACGAAGAAGAACAGTGGTCTGTACACGCTGGCATTCCTGCTACTCGTCGAGCTGGACTTGGCTTTAAGAACGAAAGTAATGGCGTATATGCATATCTAGTGACCTCAACAGTATGGAAAACTTTATACAATTTACGAGACTTTTTTAAAGATGACCTTGCTTGTAATAATGCTATTTTCTTAGATGGGGACGGTTCCGTCCAAATGCAGGTATATGCTAATGGTGAACTAATTAAAGCAGATGGGACAGATCCGAGCCCGGGAAGATATGTATGGAATATGGTCAAGTTGATTAATAAAAACTAAGGAAAAGCAATAAAAAAAGAAACAAGCCTCTGAACTAAACTGTGAACCGCTCCCATCATAATAGACAGTAGAAAAAACAAAACTTCTACCTCACTCATGATGGGAGTTTTTCTTATGTCCGTTTCTTTAGAACTAAAATTACACATCGTACAGCGATGTCTTGATCACCAAACCAATCCACATGCTGAAGCTAAACATATTGGGGTAAGTCCGAGTTCAGTCAGAGATTGAATCAGAAAATATAAAGCAAATGGATTGAACGGATTAACAAAGTCAAAAAACTGGAAAACGTACTCGAAGGAATTAAGGCATGATGCGATCAGAGAGGGAAAGGACGATCTCCTATGAACAAAGGATGTAAAACGACGCTTGAAGAACGGATTGAAATTGCATAATTTACACTTGCCCATGAATGAATTATGTGAAAGCTATGGAGAAGTTTGGAGTGTCCTATCAGCAAATTTATGCATGGGTTCGCAAGTATCAAGAGGGGCAAGAAGGTGCTCTCCAGGATGGGCGGGGACGTAAAAGCCTGAAGAAGAGTTGAGCGAGCGAGAACGATTAAGCCACGGATTAAAGAACTGGAAGCACGAAATGAATACCTGAAGATGGAGAATGCCTTTGCAATAAAGTTGGCAGAGATCGAGCAACGCAAACCACGTTAACTCTGGTCAGGCATGTAGATTATCGGTATCCAGCGATACAAGAGTTGCACGATGAAAAAGGATACGCGGTTGCGCATTATGCGCATGTGCTGGTGTGGCTCGATCTGCCTATTACAAATGGTTAGCGTGGACACCTTCTGCCAGAGAACGGAAAGGATACATGCTGGCGAAAGAAGTGAAGCGCCGCTATGACAAGCAAGATGGCAGAAAATAAAATGAATCGGGACTTTAACGCCGCTGCTCCGAATGTCAAAAGGTCTACGGATATGACAGAAATAAAGTATGGAAATGGGCTTGAGGCTTACTTAAGTGCCATTATGGATGTATACGATAACACGATTGTTTCATGGGTATGCAGTCATTCCAATAACAAACTTGTGATAGATACGTTGAACAAGGCTTATGCTAAGAATCTAGGTGTATCCCCCATGTTACAATGCGACAGAGGTTTTCAGTACACGTCTCATAAATATGCATGTCTCCAACGGAAGTACGGATTTACGAAGAGCATGTACGTATAAGTCGTTGTTTGGATAACCAACCCATTGAACGTTTTTGGAGTACATATAAGTCAGAAAGTTATTATCTGAAACGTTTAGGCGGCTTATCTCCGAATGATACCCCAGGACCAATAACAAAAATACCTTAGCACATGATCTGAGCTAAGGTACCTAACCAACCTATTTTTTGTTTTTTTTGACTGCCTACTTGTCGGGGAGCGGTTCACAGTTTAAACAAGGCTTGTTTTTTATTTTATAGTTAGCTCATAAATCTCAAATAGATGATTATTTGCTTGTCTAGTCCAACTCTCAATTTTATCTCCCACTTTAACATCTTTAAATTCAGCTTCTACTCGCATTTCACTGAACTTTGCTTCTGGTTTATAATATTCATCCGAGGTTAAATAGAATCTAGAGTTTTTGGTTACATTTAAATATTCACCATTATCCAGTAGAATGGAGTTAAGAACTAGATCTCCGTCCACTTTACTATTTTGCTCTTTTATATCAACAATGGTGCCTGTGTAATATTGCTGTTCCTTTGATGGTGAAGACCACCCCTTCATATAATCCGAAAAGAAAACGAGATAGCTAGTTACCAAAAGCACAACAACAATGCTACTTATTACGACCAAGGACCACTTTTTTTTAGTGTTCAAATTCTTCATCCTTCCTTAATTTACTTACAATATATAGACGCTTATTCTTATAAAAGGTTACAAAAAAGAGCTATGGATAAATATATCCATAGTTCCTTATCTTAATTGATGTTGACTGGACAATTTATAATAAACTCGATCAATTTAAGCTTCAAACTCTGCATAGTATCTTCTCCAGGCATTCTAACTATTTCTGCTTAGCGCTCCATCTCAGGATGATACAGTTCTAGTATCTTTAAGATCGCATTGTCTTCTCCAGCTTTAGCTTGGTAGAGTAGTTGGATGAAATCTTCTTCCGAAGGGCCTCCAATGTTTTTCTTTTCCATTTATTAACCCCCTGAACACTAATATTCATCTCTTCTGATACTTCCCGAGTACTTTTATCCTCTACATAGAGTGAATGTATTATCTTTCTTCCGCTATCGTTATCTATCAAATTTAGTATGTATTCAACATTTAGTTCATCAATAATCTCATCTTCGAAGGATTCTTGCCTTGTAAAATCAAAGGTAAATGGGTATTGCTTTGCAGCTTTCCTACTGTAATACTGGAGTCTCCATGCCATTCTCTTGAGTTCAACATTGATGATATCTTTGATCTGTGGTTCGTTCATTAGATTATTCCCCTCTCGTTATGAAGAATTTTAATGTTCTCTAATTACTAGGAACTTCAATTTGGAAATTTGAAACCATTCTCATAAAAAAAACAGGAACATAAGTTCCTGTTTAAGCATTTTACCTTCTTTTAAGTCAAAGTTAAAGTACTTTTATGTTAATTTTATTAATTATTTTCAAATTGTTGGTAATGATCCACTTTCTCTTTGTTGAAGCTGATTTCTCTAAATTTAAAAGAGAATACGATCGTGTTTTATTCCATGTCTCATAAAAGAGCAAACGAGAATTATAAAATTATACACCAAATAGCCGATCCTCTACTAGAATCGGCTACATGCTCCCATATACTAATTCAATGTATGATTTCCTCTGCTTTTGTACCAGTCCATCCCCAACATCAGCATGAGCATAAAGAGTGCAAATAGCACCGGCCTACCGATCATTCCCTCTCCAAAAATAAAATAAGCCATCGCGAAATTTGCACTAAACGTTAACGCCATATTTCGGATATTTTCCATCTTATTCAACTCCATCTTGAATTGGTACATCGAACCTACTAACTTCAATGGATTATGGATACTTCGCGGCATGTTCACCAATGGTATATCATATGGCATATTCACCCTTTACACCTCAACATCTATTACAAATTATAACATATACTTCAAATGATTAGATGTATTTTCTTCTAATCTTGCTGATACTTACGTATACCAAAAAAGTCGACCACACTGGGCCGACTTCTCTACTTACAACCATAATTCGCTACCTAAAAATGATACCGCATCGTTTCTGCTTCTTACTATTCCTTCACACTACCCAGCTGCAGACCGTGTACAAAATATTTCTGCAAGAACGGATACACAACCAGAATTGGCAAGGCTGCAACAATCGTAATCGCTGCCCGGATCGATATCGGTGTTACCAGGTTACGTGCCTGACCCATGTCCGCTCCACTTGAAACGGATGCACTGCTGTTGGTGTTCATAGACGAGGAGAGCAGTTTCATCAACTCGTACTGCAGTGTACTCAGGTTTTGCTTGGAAGACGCGTACAAGAATGTATCAAACCAGGAGTTCCATTGGCCTACCGCAATAAACAGTGCTACAGTTGCCAACACCGGTTGACAGAGCGGCAGGATGATGGACATAAACGTTCTGAAATCGCCTGCGCCATCAATCTTGGCGGACTCAATCAATCCTTCAGGCAGCGTCTGGATATACGTACGAATAACGATCATGTTAAATGCACTGATCAGTCCCGGAATGATATATACCAGGAAGTTGTTAAGCAAGTGCAGGTCCTTGATCAGAAAGTAAGTTGGGATCAGACCAGCACTGAAATACATCGTCATAACCACGATAATGGTAATTGGTTTGCGCAGGATATAATCTTTACGGCTGAGCGTATACGCCAGCATGGATGTCAGGAACAGACTGAGTACCGTACCCAGTACAGTTCTTGCAACGGAAACCCAAAAAGCTGCAAATATCGTTCCGCCTGCAAATACAGCTTTATAGTTTTGAGTGGTCCATTCCCTAGGTAACAGGTAGATTCCACCGCGAATGGTATCATTACCCGCGTTAAATGATATAGCCAGTGTATTCAAAAACGGGTACAAGGTCACTACTGCAATAAAGATCATCAGCAAGCCGTTAAATGTATGGAAGACAATCGGCTCAACCCGAGATTTGTTTATTCCCATCGATGTGTCCTCCTCATATTAATCGGTCTTCGCCGAATCGTTTGGATATAGAGTTCGCTGCAAATATTAGCGTGATACTGACCACCGTTTTGAATATACCTGCCGCAGTGGCGAGTGAATAGTTACCGATCTGCAGACCGTATTTCAAGACAAAGATATCAATTGTTTGAGACCAGTCAACCACAACACCATTACCTAGCAAATACTGTACTTCGAATCCGGCTTCCAGAATCCATCCCATGTTCATAATGAGCAAAATAATAACGATGGACTTGATACCTGGCAGGGTTACATACAGCATCTTCTGATAACGGTTAGCTCCATCAATCTCTGCTGCTTCATACAGCGAAGGGTCGATCGAGGTGATCGCTGCCAGATAGATGATCGCATTCCAGCCGACCTCTTTCCAGACGTGCGACGCACCGACAATTCCCCAGAAATACTCTGGAACACTAAGCCACATAATCGGTTCATTGATGAATCCAAGCTTCATCAGCACCACGTTCACGATCCCGCCGTCTACCGATAACGAGCTGGCTACAATACCCGTAACGATGATCCAGGACAGAAAGTGAGGCAGATACGAAATCGTTTGAATCGTACGTTTGTACAGCTTGTTCTTGATTTCATTCAGCAAAATCGCAAAAACAATGGCTGTTACAAAGCCAAGGATCATGTTAATCAAACTCATCGCGATCGTATTGCGAAGTACGTTCAGAAACGCGTCGTCCGTAAGCAGAAATTTGAAATGCTTAAGTCCGACCCACTCCTGCTGCGAAAATTTCTTCGCTGGACTGTAATTCTGGAATGCCATCACCCAGCCCCAGATCGGATAATACGAGAAAACCAGAATATAAGCAACAATGGGCAGAGACATAAACATCAGTTGTTTTTGACTGCGCAGGCGCTTCATAAGAGGCGTCTTGGTCACTATGGTTGGAGCGGATTTATCCTGTATAGCTCCTGGCGTGTTCGCCATCTTTCACTCCTCCTATCAACTTACAGCGGTACTCGGGGATCGATTGTTCAGAAGGCACAGGAGCAGTTGCTGCGGCCTATGCCTTCCAAAGCAATCCTTCGGTCGCTTTTATTTATTTCACGGTCCAGTTCTGAATCCGCCATTGCAATTGCTCATTGATTCGGTCTTCATACGCCTTCACATTAATTTTCTTGTAAGCATCCACATACTCGCTCCAGATGGAGTCGAATTCATTTGCTTTTGACATAATCGCTCTAGGCAAATATTTCAAGGATGTATCTGTCATTTGTTTGTTGGCTACCGAAGCATCGGAGCCTTCCTTCAGATCCACTTGCCAAGCTGGATAATACACTGGGTTCTCTGGTGCAGGAGAGAAGAAGTCACTCCATGTTTTGAAACCATAGGCATCCAGAAGCTCTTTATCCTCAGCTTTCAGGCTGTCGTAGAATTCCTCAGGCTGATTGGTTGCACCAATAGCGTTGCCATCCGAGAATGTACCTTCCATTTTCGGTGCTGCACCATAGAAGCCTTCTGCTTTGTTAGCCAGCTTCCATGCCGGATCTTCCTGTTGAGTACGTTGTTCAGGTGTACGATAGAATCTGCCTTCCTCGTTGACCATGTAATCTACGCCCTCTTCACCCCAGGACAACAGCTTCTGATACTTTTCATCCATCAGTGCATCGAGGAACTTCAGGATAGCTACAGGGTCTTTTGCATCTTTACTGATACCAAAACCGTTGTTCAAGTTGATAACCGGACGATCCAGGTAATGATCCTTGATGCTTGTGTCATATACTAGCGGGAAGCCTACGTACGTTTGACCGATTTTGTTCTGAGCTACGAGTGTATCTTCACCTTGCTGGAAGTTCCAGTGCTGGTCAAACATACCGACCACGCGTCCAGAAGAGATTTTAGCCAAGTACTGGTCATAGTTTTGAACGAAAGCTTCTTTGTCCAGCAATCCATCATTATAGAGACCGTTCAGCTCTTTATAATAACGTTTGGAAATATCTTTATCCGCGAATACGCTTGCAACACCATTATCATCAACGACAACGCCGCCGTCATTCGGATGACCTGTCAAGTGCTCAGGCGGGTTGAGGAGCGGGAAGGTTCTCCAGTCGGAAGCCAGTGTTGTAAAACCAATCGTCGGTTGACCATCTTCTGTTGTAGGATGCTTGGCAGTGTAATCACGAATCAGCTTCATGTAATCATCAAGCGTTTTCGGAGTTGGATAACCAGCCTCTTTCAGCACCTGTTTCTGAATCCAGAACGCAGGGCCGGAATAATAGTTACTGATGAACTCACCCGTGTATACGCCGTAGTTCGGCAGCCAATAAATATGACCGTCACTGGAATCCTTCATTCGCTCCCAATCTTTTGCATAGTGCTTTTTAAGGTTTGGAGCATGCTCCTCAATCAGATCCTCCAGCGGAATAACCGCACCGGCCGCAACCAGCTTGGTATCTGCTGTAATCAGGTCAGGATAATCTCCTCCTGCAACCATAACCCCCAGCTTTTGCTGCAAGTCACCTACGAGAAACTCCATGTTCAGTTTGACGCCGAGCTCATCTTCGATCTTTTTGTAGATGCGGTTATCCGCTGCCGGTGCCTGATTTGGTGTTCCGATAAAAGCCGAGATGTTTAATACTTCCTTGCCATCGGGTGTCGTCGTTTTGGCCTCTTCACCGCTACATCCTGCAAGTGCCAGAGTTAATGCCATAACGAGAGAAACGGAACCCCAAAGTTTCTTTTTCTTCAATCCCCCCATGTATTGCGCCTCCTTGGAAGTGGTTTGCCTTACTGTCTTTATTATGAGGAAATGTATGCGGTTACAAAATAAACAGATTTAAGCATCTGCCCCCCTTAATTTCAGGAGGTAAAAAACCAGCTCATACCCCCGTCAAGTGCTCTTCAATGAGCAAACTTCAGACGATATTCCGCCGGTTTCAACCCTGTTCTTCGCTCAAACTGCTTCAAAAAATGCTGGTAACTCTTATATCCGACCTGCTCTGCGATTGCACATGAGGCTATGTCCGATGCTTCAAGCAGCCTTATCGCTTCCTCGATCCGCAGATCATGCACCATGTCCAGCACCCCTTTACCATACTTGCGCATAAAAGACTGCCCGAGGTGCACCGGATGCATATAAAAGCGTTCTGCCAGCTCCTTGATTGTAAAAGTTTCTCTGAAATGCTCCTGCAAGTATTCAGCCACCATTGCCTGTGTCCCGCCGAGCTGCTTTTGACGAAGAGAGCTTGCCAGTGCCCGGCACTTTAAGCAAAACGACTCCAACATATTGGCAGACTCCTCAATATTCCGATAATCCTGATGCCCAGGATAGATAGCTGTGTTCTTCAGCAGCTCTTTTGGTTCTCCTCCCAGCTCCTTGCACAGGGAGAGCCCCCGAAACAAAATCTGGGTGATGAAGATATGAACCAGTTCAGGAGCCGTCTTATTTTTCACCAATTGGCTGAAGGCTTCTCTGATCGACTGGCTCACCTGTTCTGGCGAACCGTTCTCCACATGCTCCATAATGAGATCCACTTCACGAAGAGACTCCGGGTTAAATATGAGACGTTGCTCCTGAATATCTTCGGCGAACAGCAGATCACCCTCATGCAAAAATAAAAAACGCTCCGCCTGGGCTGCCGTGCTTCTCGACAGAGATAAGTTCTCCAACTGCTGCACAGGCAGACCCGTGGCGAGCTGCACGCCATGTGGCACCACTTCGTTTAAAGCAGATAACAGCCGCGTGGCAAAATCCCGATGATTTCCTTCTTGCAGAGTCTCCCGTTCGGAACTACGTTCCCCCCATACGATGCCGCAGACATCCTGCTCATTCTCCACCACATAACAGCAGTGCTCACGGGTCACAACATCCTGAATCGTAGAACGGATCTGACCCGAATCAGCTCGCTGAAATCTTACTTTGACATATGACCATTGACTGGCCTGCTCCTTCAAACTTGAGATCACATGAGCTGCTGTCTCTCTATTCTCATATTCCTGATCAGTAACGAGCGCGAAGAGAACCTGTCTGATTTCCTGATGTTTGGCCTGTTCACGCATAGACTCGCGCTCATGCTTCTGCTTCAATTCGTGTGCCAGTCGCTCCAGCATATCATCCGCTTCTACCGTATCGACCGGTTTTGTTAAGTAATTGCTCACACCGAGCCTAATTGCCTGCCTTGCATAATTAAAATCGCTGTAACCGCTCGTAATGACAAACATCGTCGAATCATACCCTTGACGACGAGCCTCTTCAATGAGTTCAAGTCCGTTCATCGCGGGCATATGAATATCTGTAACAACCAGATCAGGCTTGCTTGTGCGTATGGCCTCAACAGCCTCTTCACCGTTGGCACATACACCGTTAATTTCGAAGCCGAATTTCCGCCAGTCAATCAAAAGCTGCAGCCCTTCAATTGCAAACGGCTCATCATCAACCAGAAGCACTTTATACATCTCGTTGCCCCCTTTTCATACGTTACAGTCGATCTGCAGGAATATGAAATCCAGCCTCTGTTCCGCTGCCTTTCTCACTGCGAATCGTAAACGTTGCATGCCCTTCATAGAACAGCTCCAGACGTCGATAGACATTGCGGATGCCCACATGCGAGCCGTCCTTCGCCTGATCCGAGCGTACATCCTGAATTAATTGGCGCAATCTGTCCTGCTCCATACCCACGCCGTTATCAATCACACCAATCGTCAGCCCTGATTCCTCAAGCTGGGCCGTTATATGAATCAACCGACCTGTTTTACGGGCCTGCAGACCGTGCTTGCACGCATTCTCCACAAGCGGCTGAATGCTCATTCTCGGAATCCGCTTGCCTGCGGCCTGCGGATCAATATCCAGTGTATAATCGAACAAATCCCCGAACCTGAACTTCTCAATCTGAAGATAAAGGGTAGTAAACTGCAGCTCCTCTTGCAGCGGGATCAGATTATCGGATCGACTGAGCAGCTGCCTCATGAGCAGCGATAAACTCTTGATAATTTCCGACACTTCTGTATATCCGTTTTTAGTGCTCACAACCAGCAGTGCATTCAGTGTGTTAAACAGAAAATGCGGATTCATCTGGCTCTGAAGCATAGATAATTCTGTGCGCACTTGATCCAGTTCCAGATCCTTATGCCTGATCTCCAATTTGTAGACATCGTTAATCAGAGAATGAATTTTGCTGATCATCATATTAAACGTACGAATTAATCCACCGATCTCGTCCCGGCCCTCCTGAATTTCAATCAGGTCGAAACGCTCATTCCGTACTTTTTCCATATGCCGTGATAACTTCCGGATACGATAATGGTAAGAACGCAGAATAAAATAAATAAGCACCGAGGGCACAATAACACTGATGACGGCCAGCCACAAAATCGAATTACGCGCCTCGTTCAGCAGCTGATCGACATGCCGCGTATCCGCAACCCCAATCAGCTTCCAGCCGTCCAGATAAGCCAGATTGCCAAGAGACTTTTCCAGCACATATTCAGCATCTACATCACCGGACCACTCGCCATCCGCCGGGAAGCGTGCGCTGGACACCACGGGACGATTGTTGCCATCCACCAGCCTCAGCTGCAGGCTGTTCGTCTCACGATTCAGGATGCTGTAGATCCGGTTGACTTCCAGATCAATTTTGGAATACTTCGCGTAATTTGCGTACGAAGTGAACGTCTTCATTTTTCCAATAACACTGATTCGTTTCCCCCGACTGAACCCCGACTCTTCTTCATAATCGATAACCAGAATATCTCCGCTGGCTTGATTTAACTGGTCAATCCCTGGCAGCGTGGTTCCCTTATCCTTCATGACGATATAATGGCTGCCGGTCTGGATCGTATCATTATTTGTAAAAATACGGACCTCAAGAATGTTCGCCGACATATACCTTGTCAATTTATCTCGAAGAAAAACATGATACTCATTGTAATATTCCACAGGTGACTGATAGGTACGATCAAGAGCCTCATATAAGGAATCGTCTGCCGCAATCATTCGGCTCAGTGCAACGCTCTCATCAATCATACCCACCAGCTCGCCAGTAGCCCGGTCGATGGATTTGCGCAGATTCTCCTGCTCCCGTACCTTGATATCTGCCGAGGTTCGCTGATAAAAAAACAGATTGATCGCAATGATCGGAAGCAAAATACTAAGCACGTAAATCAGTAAAAACTTGTATCGCAGGGGGATGTCGTTGACGGTCCGAAAGTTTCTCCATTTTGTGCGCACATGATCACCCTTGACTGTTGTTTTTGTATAGAGAAGGCAGCTCACCTGTAAGCGCTTTAAATTTCTCTGTAAAATACTCGGCATCGTGATAGCCCAATTCAAACGCTATATCTGAAATTTTCATATTGGTGCGCCGAAGCAGTCTGCGTGCTTCCTCTATCCGAAGGCGATGCACATATTCGCTGAAGCTGACACCCATCTCACGCTTGAACTGCTGCCCCAAATAGGCCGCATTTACATGAATGTGATTAGCGAGCTGCTGCAATTTGATTTTGGACCGATAATGCTGCTTCAAATATTGAACCGCTTCAGTCACCAGTCCCCCGGAGCCTGGATCGCTCTGACCAGCGGAAGCAAAGGTTTCTGTAATTCGAACAAAAAGCTCCTTCAAATCTCCCGTAATCCATCTCTCGGTTTGGTGCCAAGCCTGCTCTTGAAGAAGCATGGAATCTTCCCCAAGTACTCGATATTTACGCAGCAGCTCTCCGTGAATATACAGCACAATGCTCTGAGCAAGGCTGAGTCCAGACCGTAATGTCTGCATCTCCTCCAGCATCTCGTCGATCGCATGTGTAATGCCTTTCACATCTCCAGCTTCCATAAAAGAAAGCATTTGCTTGGCATGAGACGTCATTTTCTCAAGATCAGTCTCTTCAAGTGTGCCGTTGACTTCGGCAGGTGTGTCCAGAAGTTCCGCGGCTGCAAACTGCTCGCCTGCATATAGCTGCTCCATCTCCTGTCTTTGTAAATCCAAAGGAACAATCATACTGCGTAACAATTCATGAATCTCCTCAGGTACCAGAGGTTTAAGCACATATTCATTCACCCGATATCGTATCGCCTGCTGTGCATATCCAAACTCGGAATAACCGGTTACAATCACGATCTGGGAATCATATCTCAGCTCTTCACGCATCGTTCGAATCAGATCCAGTCCATCCAGCACCGGCATCTGGATATCCGTCACCACCAAATCCGGATTCACCGTGCCGATCAGCTCAAGCGCTTCTTCTCCATCCGTTGCAGTTCCACATAACTCATATCCGCAGCCTTGCCAATCAATCATCGTTCTCCAGCCTTCCAGCATAAACGGCTCATCATCTGCTACTATGACCTTGTACATGGATTCACCTGCCATTTCCCCTTTTTTTCTCAAGTATGGCATCGTACAGTCAAAGTGACAATGCTAAAATTAGAATATATCTGCTATATTTATAAGATACTTCAAAAAGCCTTACAGGCCATCCCTTTATCAAGGGCGCATGCAAGGCTATACATCCGGGAAAACCAGCGGACTCTGAAAGCATCTTTAGTTTGACTTACATAACCTAGTCTCGCCCGATAATCCGCCAGAAGGAATCCTTTGGCTGAAGCTGTGTATCAAATACAAACGGCCAGTTTTTGCGACCACGTACAGGGAAATTGTCCAGCCAGGTATAATTGTCAGCAACTCCCCAGAACGTCACCGAAGTGATATTGGATTGATATTCACGGAACAACGCAAAAATATGCTCGTAGCGCTTCTGCTGGAGCTCTGCCATCTCTGCCGTTGGTTCGGTCAGATCGGTACGCCGCTCCTCGTGCCCGAATACGGACAAATCCAGTTCAGTCACATGAAGCTGCACATCCAATGAAGCGTAACGTTCAATCGCTTGCCGAATCTCCTCGATAGATGGACCGTGAATGTTCCAGTGCCCCTGCATACCAATACCGTGGACAGGAGCGCCCTGATCCAGTAAAGAACGAACCAGATTATAGATTTTCTCCCGTTTGACCGGGTCCGTCTCATTATAATCATTGTAGAACAGCAGAGCATCGGGGTCTGCTTCATGAGCCATATTAAATGCCTGAACCAGATAATCCTCCCCAAGTAACTGCAGCCATTTGGTATCACGCATAATCAGATCAGTCTTATCTTCAATCGCCTCGTTGACGACATCCCAGGCATAAATCTGTCCTTTATAACGGCCAACAACCGTATCAATATGCTGCTTCAGCCGGGACAGCATCAGTTCTCTCGAAGCCGGTCCTCCGGAAGCATCCTCAAATACCCATGCCGGCGTCTGATTGTGCCATACCAAGGTATGCCCGCGTACACCGATTGCACGGGCCACAGCAAAATCAACGATTTCATCTGCCGCCTCAAACGTATATTCATGCTCTCGCGGGTGAACCTCTTCAAACTTCATCTGATTCTCCGCGGTTACACTGTTATAATGCTTCGCAATGAATTCCCCTTCAGTCTTCAGCATTCTCGTATGCACTGCCGCACCTATTTTGAATGAATTGGCATAAGATGCAGATAGGGACGGAATTTCGGTAGACATCCTCGTTCCTCCTCACAGGTTCTTTTTTTCATCATATCGAAAAATGAATGCGCTTTCCATACACAAAATAAACGTTTTGCCCCCTGAAATTCTACCAATTCGAGCAGCGAGCAGACGGAATAGAGCTGCATGCTATACTTTTTCCACCTGCAGCAGGGTCACCTGCTTCACAGTACAGGCCGGACTAATCTGCTCCTCCGAGAGAATGTTCAGCTTGATCAAGCTTTTTAGCTTATGACTGTCCACTTTGGACAGCAGCCTCCAGATCTCTGGATCGGGCAGAGAAGCGTACAGCTTCTGATCGTCATACTCCTTGCGATGCTGAAGCACTGTTTTCACCTTATAAGAGCCTACTTCCGTTTCATATACCCCCTGCTGCTCACAGTACGCCACAATCTCATCTCTCAACACAGATAACTGCTGTTCAATCTGCTTCTGCTGCTGCTTCAGCTCGAAATACGCCTGTACCTTCTGTTCCATCATCCATCACACTCCTCTACTACCATAGGTATGCAGAAGGTGTGAATTTAGGACAGGCTCACAGCAAGTTTGCGTGCAAATACGGGTTATGAGCAGCAATATTCAGGACCCGCCGCGTAACTTCAGCATCTCTGGGAACACCGCCACCGCGTGAAAGCAGCACCCAACGTAACCAGGCCAAGGCTTCGAAAGCTGATTCCTCATCCAACATATGATTGGATACAGCTTGTAACTCGGTCTGATAAAAATGGCCCCACTCTTCTCCATTGTATATCCTGATTAGAAAAACAGACCATGCAGCATCGTATCTCGGATCTCCATACTGTCCATTAGTCCAGTCAATAATCGTATATTGTCCGTTCATCTCAACCATATTTCCCAGGTTATAATCGCCATGGATCAAATGCTCCTGTCTGATCTGTACACGCTTCATCAGATCATGAACAATGGGATAAATATCCTCGTTTTCGGCAGCCTGAGGAAAAAAGTAGTCAACAAAGTCATATCGGGGCAAGTTCGCTTCAAGTTCCTCTCGATGATCTGTAACGTTGACAGAATATTGATGAATCTCGTGTAAAGTCTGAGCCATCCGACTTAATATATGCCGATCCAGCCGGGTAACCGGGACACCATCGTAACTCATGAGTAACACTTGATTCTGATGCTGATCCATCCCCCAACCATAAGGTCTGGACACTCGAACCCCACTCTGCGCAAGAGCAGATAGTAACTCATACTGTTTACCAATATCCGGGCGTGATTCCTTATTCCATATCTTCAACACGTAGAGCTGATCAGGCAGCTCAACGCGCATAACCTCGGCTTCTAATCCTGGCTTCAATGAGATGAGTCGATACGCCTGTTTCATCTCACGCCGAACTGCTTCATCCAGTTGAACCCAGTTAATACTGTCAAGCTGTATCATAGTACTCACAACCTTTCGTTTACATCAGGCCGGATCAAGCCCTTGCCTATAACATTGGCAGACACAGGCTCCCTGCCTAATTCTCTGGCCCATACCGATAACTGCCCCATATGATGAATTTCGTGTGCAATCACATGACGCATGATTTCACCCCAAGCGTCCACATCTACACGCCCATCGGCTCGGCGGTCGATGTAAGCCTTCTTTTCCATACTCGGCTCCCAGGCCAGTACAAATGCTTCAACGTCCAGATGCATTTTCCGGTCAAACTCACGAACCGCTTCAAGCGTCTGATAGTTCGCAAAGTCCTCTGCACCGTCAGGTTTGCCTTGCAGCACCTGCAGCCAGCTCCACTCCACATCAATGACATGAAAGAAAGTTCTCAGAATACTCCCGACCCCGCCTGTACGTTGACGAAGCAGTTCTTCTGGCGGCAGTTCTGCACACCATGCGTACCACTGTTCACGCACCATCCAGTTATATCGAAAAAACGTTTCCATACAGCTTCACGCTCCTAGGTTGGATTGACCTGTTTTACAGCAGATTCTTGATTAACTCCATGTTTGCAAAACTGGTTGACGTATGCTCGGTATCACCATAAATGCCGCTAATTTGGCTAAATCCGGATCTGAACCAGAAACGTAAGGCTGGCCAATTTTTGAGTGCTACATTAATTCTAATCTCATGGTAACCCAGTCCGGCAAGCTGCCGAGTTAAAGCAGACATCATTTCCTGTCCATACCCTTGTTTCTGAACACCACTCTGAATATACAAAAATTCTAAGTACAGCACATTTTCAGCAGGGTAACCGTGATATACACTTAACAGTCCTATCTTCTGATCTTCCGCAGCTGTGCGTATGCTTTGAATTCTGTAATTGTTCAACGTTCCACCTGGAGGAAGGTTCCCTTGTTCCAAGCAATTTTTCACGTAATTCGGATCATTTTCTTGTCCATCCCATTGTTGTATATAGCGGCTTGTATCGTACAGTGATTGAAGTTCAGCAATATCAGAAACCTCTACATCTGATATTAAAAGCCGTTCTGAACTCCATCTTGAAGGAAGCTGTTCCACCATTATTCACTCCATTTATATAAATCGAACTAAAGATTTTACACAATCCACTCCGATGACAGAATAACCTGGAGAGTAGCGGTTATCCCCAGATTT
This sequence comes from Paenibacillus sp. TC-CSREp1, assembly GCF_050171015.1. Lineage (NCBI taxonomy): Bacteria > Bacillati > Bacillota > Bacilli > Caryophanales > Paenibacillaceae > Paenibacillus > Paenibacillus sp. TC-CSREp1. Next base: position 183,729 of record NZ_JBNOKM010000013.1, read on the forward strand.
TTTTTGATTCCCTTTAAATAAAGGGGAAAATCCGGTGATCAGCGTATGCTTCCGAAGCAGCTTTCTTTCAGAAAGCTTTTAGGCGACCGCTCCGCTTTTTCAGGTTTTTTCTGTCCTCTCCGTTAACGTGTAAATGGATAGTTCAACTTATATCTTTCTCAGTTAATCTCTTCTTGATATACAAAATGATATGTATTCCGGTATAAATAAACAGAATATTCACAAAGTATACCAGCAAATTAATATGCATTCCTGAAATAAACCAGATGGATGCCTCCGGGTTTGAAACATGATAGTCCGTCAGAAAACGGAGCGGGAATCCATACTCCGTATGAAGCGGGCCGCCTTCCGTCTGCAATGTACCGGGAATGAAAAAGATAGATAGTAGAGCAAGCCATGCAGACCCATTGAATATTCTTTTATGAATCGTCATCACGTCTCCTCCTGTTCTTCCTTAATCGGATTCCCGCCATAGTATGTTCCCTCCAATTCTTTATCCAGATAATCCTTCAACGCCTGATGATGAAGAACATACCTCGAATCCTGGTCAAAACGGCCATTCTTCGTAACGTAGATCTGTTTGCCGTTGTATTGTATCGTAACCTGAGTGTTATGCTTTAACGTCTTCTGAATTCACAACGTGAGCAAACATGCTCAGTACAGAATTATGGTGCTCAATAATCTGTGCTGCCAGAAGCACATTGGAGTCCCATGTACTGTGTGCATCTCGAATCAGCTGTATGTTATACCCCAGACTAAACGCTCTACGGCAAGTCGTATCCACACAAATCTCGGACTGTATACCTGCGAGAATAAGGCTGGTGACACCACAGTACTGTAATTGCTCGTGAAGATCCGTTCCGTGGAACGAGTCCGGTGTTTCTTTTTCAAAAATAAGATCGCCAGTGACCGGTGCAATGGACGGATGAATCTCCCATCCCGCTGTTTCTCGTTCCAATGGACTCCCGGGTCCTTCACTGTGCTGTATATAAACGATTTGCTGCCCTGCTTCACGAGCTGACACAATAAGCTTCTGGATGGTTATGAGCAATTGCTCACCCTGATATACGGGATCTGACGCATCAAACATAGCACTCTGCACATCGATAATGACCAATGCGGTATGACCTGACATTATATATGCCCCCTCTCCTGATATAAACACACTGAAATGAAGTTTGGTTAGTTTTTTTTCATGCTTTTGGAATGTGGCCTTTCCTTTTTCCATCAGAGGTATGGAACCGGAACCACCTCCGTAACTGATTAATTACTTCTCTTTCAATAACGCTTTGATTTCCATCTCTCAGCGAGGCCATCTGTTCATTCACAACCCAATGCCCTTACCTCCTGAATGATGTTATTAATCTATCCTGCTGCTTCTCTTACGCACAAAAATCAGCCAGCTATCCAGGCCGCCATAATTAATTGCAGTACACCTTCTGGTACCTTGGTCGATGGTATTCTGCTGAATGGAAGTGGATCTTCGCAATATAAGGTCGCAGAAGGTTCATATAGCGTATCTCACTCTACGCCGCGTAAAGTGTATCAAATGATAGCACTGTGCTAAAGTCATTAAAAAAGAAGCTGAAAGAAATCACTCGGCTTCTTTTTTGAATTATCTGTAACATTTTCAGGCTAGAATCGTTGTTTACTTATATATACAATTTAAACATAACACAGAAATGAGAGAATATCGTGAAAAAGAAAGCAGCAATGATTATACTTATGCTGGGGCTTGTCATCGTCCTTTCTGCTTGTGCTGACGCGACTAAGAATAACTCAGAAGCCAATCAAAGTACCCAACAAGGGAGCGGATCTACTGAGAAACAAGCAGCTACTGAAAAGCCTGCAGAATCAAAAGTTGATTTTGAAAAAGGAGTGTTCATTGACCTGGAGAAAGAGAACAACCCTTTATTAAACGATCAGATTAAAGACGTTTTAAAGAAGAATCTAGACGCTCAGGTAAGTTTAGACGAAGAAGCCTTCCGCAGTACATTTAAAGACTCGAAGACTGCAGATACTTACATGGGAAGCTTTGGCGGAGAATATAAGTTCACAAAAATTTATAATATTTCAGAAGATAAAACCAAAGATCAGATCTTAGTAAACGTAACTGGAGAGAGGTTAAGGGATAATGCCATTGAGGATGCCGCTATTACCCATTATTTTGCTGCTGATGCAAATGGAAAATGGAGCATAGTAGCGATCGACTAAAATTATGCACCTATTGATTAAATATGGGACAGTGCAGTCTTTCTTATTAAGAAAAGCTAAGACTTGTGAGAATTTCTCAGCTGGCTAGACTAAGTTGAATAGATTACTTCGTTTATAAAATGAAATTAATCTGTTCATCTTTTCCTCAGATATTCCCGGAGTTCCAATAGTACCATAGACGTGAGTTATTTTTTTATGGTAAACCACACTCTCTTTAAAGTTCTCCCAGGTGCAGTTTAAAGACGGAAATAATGCTTGGGCTCTAATACACATACATGTTGAATCTTTAAAGAAGTATACCAGCAAATTAAAATAGTGATGTCTATAGACCAAAGCAACCGCTGCTATTCCAGCAAAAAAACCATAAACGTTTGATGTTTCGCGTACTCTCCATCGTTTATGACCATCTCCCCTTCATCGATTAGATGTATCATTCTTATACCATTTCCTTAGCTGATTAATGTGTGCCTGATGATAACGATTATGGTCAGCCATATGCCACAGTGCCCAGCGAACGGAAGCCTGCTTTTCATTTTCATGTCCGAAAGCAAGCACGGTATTCAGGTCCTCGTCAGTAAGTAGCGAGCATGTTTGTTGCAGCATGGTTATAACCAAATAATGTTGAGAAATCAGTGTGTCTCTTGACACTCCCTCAATGAACGGAAGTTTGTTATCTTTATCAATCATAGGGCCATACTGCTCCAACATATCGTATGGGAGTTGCTGTCCTTTCATTCGATATACCCAGTTCAGGTCAACGAACATAATATGTCTTAGCAGCTGAGCTGTGCTGTTGTAGAGATTACCAGGTCCTTTATAATCGACCTCCTCCTGTGACATTGAACCCGTAATGGATTCCAACCTGTTCCAGTTCTCTTCTACCATAGCGAAAAGCATGCCCACCGCAGAACTCATGTGATCTTCACCTTTTAAATCATGAATCACCTTCATCACCCCATAATAGATTTATCTACGTTCACTGCTTCTCTTTCAATAACGCTTTGATTTCCCTTAACTCTTCCAAAATCTCGCGCGTAAGCTCACTATTTTTCGAAGTATCGATAGCCGCCTTAACTACATATTGACCTAGAATCAGCAATACAAGTACACCAATAATGACAACAAATATCATAGTTACCTCCCCCTATTTTGAACAATATGAATGAAAGAAGGCGATCTTATAAACGAGAGAAGGCGACCTCGCCAGATCGCCCTTGTCGCTAATTCATTTCTTTTTCGAGCTGATTCCCGTGGAAGGCTTTCAAAATAAAATCCCGACCAGGCACGTTCAGACGCGCATACGATTGCAAATATGGTCTATTATCGTAGGGCACTCCCGTATATTTTACATCCAGCTGATGCTTCTGAAAATCCACAATTCCGTATCTCGCCACCGCCAGATCATTACAACCCAATGCTCCCGGATTCAGGTAGACACGCTGCGCTGTCCTGAAATAATGCAGAATATGATAGTGTCCAAAACAAATCAGATCATACGTGCTGCCTTCGTATTTTGCATCCCACTTTATTCCGGCAGGCTCCTTCTCGATTGCATCCAGCTTGTCATCCGTCATATGATAATGAGTCAAAAGCACATGCCGTCCTTCAACTTCTTCTTCGATTGCTTGAGGTAAAAGCTGTATTCGCTTGATGGAATCCTCGCTGAGCCGCTCCGCAATCCATTCATGATGCTGCTGCATGCCTTTGTGTCCTTCCAGCGGCCCTTTCCCCTCAAGCAGATGCAGTACAGCTTGTTCATGATTTCCTGCGATAGCCGTCAGGTTCTTGCGATTGTATAACATGTCAAGAACTTCATTGGAATAAGGGCCAAGGCCGATCATATCTCCCAAACAAAATAACTGCTCAATATCCCCCTGTTGATCAATATCCTTCAGTACAGCTTGAAGTGCAGGAGCATTTCCATGAATATCGGTTAGAATAGCCGCTTTCATTCCGATTCCTCCTCGGGAATATACATCGTCTGAATCTCCTGAACCCCCTGTACAAAGCCCAGATTCACATATACGGACTCTGCTTCATTACCTTCCATCACATACAGCCGCAAAAATGGATAGTGACCCTTGAGCTTCGTTAATGCCCTCTGTAACATCCGGGTAGCCAGCCCTCTTCCTCGATACGAAGGAATGACGCCGATACTGTATACCGCAGCCTGATTGTCCTGCAGACACAAGCGGCAGTTGGCAACCAACTGTCCCGTCTCCTGATCATATACAAGCGTAGAGGCCCGGGTCAGGATTTCGTTCGTATAATTAGGGTCTTCGTCAGGCGTAAAATCTTCCAGGGATATCTGCTTTCTTCGCGTTGCTTCAAGACTGCCGCCAAAACTCTCCAGATCACACCGGGCAATCTGCTCTTCGTTGATGTACTTCAAACCGCCCGTTCCGTTTTCGATAATCTCGGGACTTTGTACAGACCATCTGTCCTCCCATTCGATCTCATAACGATCCACAGGCCGCTGCATCCAGCGGCACCTGAACTCGGCCGGCCAGAATCCGGCTCTGGCAAACCAGTCCACCTGACCCGGCAGAATCTCAAATGTCACGATACGTTGACTGCGATCAGACCACTGCATTAATTTTTGCTTCAGCAGCTTGACGACCTGATATCCTTGCTGGAATGGCGGAATCAAGAATAAATGATACATCTTGTTCGGTTCCATTCGCACACCGCCTATTTTGCTCTCATTCAGATAGATCCAGTACGCGCTGCACCTTGAGGAGTTGAACTCTTCTTCTCTGAAAAATCCAACGTAACCCATATCATAATAAATGGTGCAAAATAACCCCCACTCCTGATCATCCGCAAGCCTGAGCGAGTATTCATCTGACAGATCATATTGAAGCGTGTCTGCAGTCCACTCAGATAAACTCATATGTCATTCCTCCTAGACCACGTATCCAATCTCCGTAATATCCTCCTGAAGCTCATCGAGCTCCAGTTCCGCATTCAGCCCTTGCAGCAGCTCTTCATTCAGCGGCTTCATGTCAAAAACATGCTGGACCCACTGCAGCTCCAGTTCAATCTCATAATACTCCTGAGCCCAGGCATGATAATACGCTGCACCTCCAGTAAGCAAATGCAGCAAGGCATAGGCTTCATCCGCAAGCTGCTGACTCGAGGCCCACTCGTTCCGCTCCGCTTCATTCCAGATGCAGAATGTCGTTTGATCCATCATAAAAGCAGGCTCTTTCAGAAACGCTTCAAATACCTCAGGCACACCCGTCAACACGTCACCAAGCTGATCCTTATGAAGAGATGCATAGACTTTGTCGTAACCTTTCACGATCAAACCGCGGGAATCAAACAGCGCAAAGTAGTGATCTCCCTCTCCATCTCTCAGCGAGGCCATCTGTTCATTCACATCCCAATGTGCATTGTATGAATAGTATCTATACTGCCATTCCGGCATCAAAATGGCATCCAGCATCGCTGCTGCCTTGAACATCCGCTGGCACTCTTGAATATTAGGCAGTTGCTGGATAAAACCAGAAGCTTTCCGCATGCCTTTACCTCCTGAATGATGTTATTAATCTATCCTGCTGCTTCTCTTGCGCACAAAAATCAGCCAGCTGTCCGGGCCGCCATAATTAATTGCAGTACCCCTTCCTTCTCTTGTGAGGTAAATAGAATCATCTGCATCCCCTGATTGATCTGTACTTGAACCTGTTCTGTATCCAGAGCTTTTAAAGCTTCCAATGCGTAACCCGCATTGAATGACACTTTACATTCCGCTCCGAGAAATTGATCGATATCCAGAGACTCCAACGCCTGATTCACTTGACTTGAGGCGCTGAACTGCACCTGCTTCGCCTGAACCCGCATTCTAATCAGGTTTGTTCTCTCCTGAGAGGCAATAATTGCTACTCGTTCCAGCGAAGCTATAAGTGCGGACTTTTGAAGGGTAAAACGAGCTGCATACGCCCCTTCTACATCTATATCAACGTTCGGATAAGTGCCTGTAATGGAATGGGTTAGAAGTGTAAAATCTTTGCCGTTAAACTCAATTTTGGATTTGCATAATCTGACATCAACAGACTCATCACCAAGAAGTTTTTCAAGCTCGGTTACGGCCCGGCCAGGAACAATTGCCGTTTCGCTGGCAGCAGATATTTGAGACGTTAGACTCTGCTTCACCTTCCCCATCCGATACCGGTCACAGCCAATCATGGTTAACGTGTTATTCTGAACCTCCATCTTCACACCGGTAAGTGTGGGCATCTGTTCTTTTTTCTGGATTGCAAACAAGGTTTGACGAATCGCAGCTTTCAGGTGCCCTCCGTGGATCGTAAACAACGTCTTTTCCTCCATGCGCTCTGGAAGCGGATATTCATCAGCCGGCAGCAGTTGTAGCACAAAGGTGGATCTGGCAGAGGGGGTAGTCACCGTTAAACGATCATTCGTTTCCTCGTTGGATAAAATAATCTCGCTCTCTTGCATCTTTCGCACAATGTCGGCCAGAAGTTTGGCTTGCACCACAACTCTGCCTGATTGCTGAATCTGAACATGCTCTGTATGCATCTCCGTCATAAAAAAAGTGGTGCCCTCTCCACCAATGATGCTGATTCGGTCTGTAGACACCTCTATATACACACATTCAAGCACTCGAACATGCTCATTGGATGACACAAATCGGACCGTTCTGCTTAACTGCTCCAGCAAACGAACACGGTTTATAGCTACTCTCATCGGGACAGCTCCTTGCTTTGGAAATTAAGCAGTGAAATAATGACATATATAAAAGCCTGCACTACAAACAGCAGTGTTACAAATTCGAGCAGAATACTCTCTTCCGCCCCTAGATCATTCACCAAATCCATGACAATCTTCCCGGGTCTGGACACGATATCCCATGAATTCCAGCGATTAAACCTCCCGATATATACACCCAGGCTGCTTAGAAGCAATATCCCCCCGACAATTATCCAGCAGACCACTCTGTGTATACATTTATGAAGAATCTGTTGAATCTGCATAATGGAACACGTCGAAAGCAGTAGACCCGTGAGCGCTACACCAAACGTAAGGCTCAAACTGTACCAGAAATCCATGCTGTGCCAAAATGGATTTCCGCGCTGAGCCGTAAAATATCGGAATGTATGCAGCATCTCCGTAAACAGATAGGCCGCATTGGGCAGAAAGAAAAGCCATACAAGAGCTAGTAAGCCTGTCAAAGCGCCACCGATGATACGATATCTGGTGAACATATGCCTGGAGACATACGCCATTAGCGACGAAATCAGAAGTGGAATCCATGCCAGAAACATGTCCCAGCTGAGAAAAGCATACATGCCGGAACCCGACTTTGCTCGCAAATATGCGGCAATGGAAAGACAGCATACCGTCATAAGCAGCAGCGTAAACGTCACCGCAATGAATTTTTTATTCAAAAGCCGATCATGTTTATCTCTCATCTTGTTGGACGTCTCTCCTGAAGTTATAGATATTTCTTAAAGGCTTTACTGGACTCTCCATCATACCCAAGCTTCGTGTAGAAGTGATGCGCCCCGTGCCTGGAGGCACCACTGGCAAGAAGCATCTTCGAAGCGTTCAACTGTACACATACCTGTTCAAGGTGCTTCATTAATTCTGAACCATATCCCTTGCTCCGCACCTTGTCAGAAATAACAACCCTCTCCACCACACCAAACGGTCGATTTCCTGCGAGAGCATCCAAGCAAATATGTAAATGTGCGGTACCGACTATCTGATCCTGCACTTCGTATACAAACAGAAAGCTGTGTTCGTGGCATCTGATCTCTTCAATGCGTTCAGCGAGCACTTTCGTACCCGCATGATCAGGCAGTAGTTCTCTGTACAATCCTTCAATACATGCTGCATCCCTGGCTTCCGCTTCTCTGATCATGACTTGCTGCCCCCTATTCTCTTATACGGTAACTCAAAATAATATCACCGTTATCCTCTCGTTCACCTGTTTCCTCAAAACCACAATGCTTGTACAGTGTATTGGCTGCGATATTGTGAGGTACATGAGATACTCTGATCTGTTTACAGTCGCTTCGTTCTTGCAGCATGTGAACAATTTCCTGGATAGCGCTTTTGCCATAACCCTGCCCCTGATATTGCCTATCAATCATAAAGCGAAGAATCCAGTAGTACCCGTCCGTATACATCTCGTTATCAAATAAAACAAATCCGACCATGTCAACTCCCGCATAAATCCCGTAGGGTCTTGAAGTGACTTCCTTGGTCGCATGGATTAATGAATCCGCGTTGCTGGCTACCAGTGCTAACTGATCTTCCCGTGGTTGAAGACGGATACACTGCTCCTCATTTTCCTTTGTTATCCGTTGTAAAGTTACTCGTTTCTCCATGTGATAATTCATACTCAACACTCCTTCAGCTGTCACTGCCTAAATTCTTTTGATCAGTATGACTTCCAGTGGCTGATTGTCCAGCAGGAGTGCGCCTGCATCTACATAGCCCATTTTCCGATAAAAATGCTGTGCTTGCTCGTCCGATTGTGTGGAGGCCATGACGATATCAAAACCCTTTTGTTTCATTTCATTTTCCCAATGCTGCACAACCATCCGCCCTAATCCGCGACCGCGATACGGCTCTTCCACCCAGATCATATTCATAAAGGGCATGTTATCCCAAAAATATCCATACCTCATCCACCCGATCCTTGCTTCGCCTTCCCAGAGGATGTAAATTTCCTTCTCTGTTATCTTGGGTTTAACCAGCCCCTGATGAATATGCCGATCTTTTTCAACGATGTAGGTGTAGTCTGTCTGCAAGGCATATTCAATGTTCATGTGCATAACTCTCCTTTATGTTGGAATCTCATCTATCATAACCCAAAATGTGGTATCTGCGTATAATTTCTTCCTCTGCTTCTGATCACCATGCTCATATCATGGCATGCAAAAAAGCCGCGGTATCCGCGGCTCACTTTTGTGCTTAATCCCGATTTATCTATTCAAGCTTTAACTATGTTAGCTTCAGAGTTGCTGTTCGTTTTTCCCGCTCACCATTTGACCTTGATACCATACAGCTTCTCTGTGTGCCCGCCGAGCCACCGCTTCGGCCGCACAGCTCGCATGTACCAGCACAAAACTCGCCGCATCCCCCGCCTTCGGCCAGACCCTCTCCCCTGCTGCATTCAGCGGTGTCACTCCGCCTGTAATCACGGCCAGCGACTGTGATAAAGACAACTCGTCACTGTATCCATACAGCTCAGCGAATCGGCCAGCCTTCTCCAGCATATCGCCGCTGCCAAACGGTGACCAGTGATCCGTCAGACTGTCCGTTGCCAGCTTCACGTTGACACCTGCTTGCCGAAGCATCGGAAGCGGCATCATCGTCTTGCCAATCGGAACGGTTGAAGCCACACTCATGCCTAGCGATGCCATTCGACCAGCCACTTCTTCGGCCTCCTGCTGTTCTGCACTGGCAAACCAGAACGCATGACTGACCGTAACCTGACCATGAAGCGCCGCTTCTTCCGTCAGTCTGACAAGCTCAAGCAATGTCTGCTTGCCCGCTTCTCCGCTGTCATGCAGATGCATATCAATCCCCGCCTGATGCTTCACTGCCAGCTCAACCATCGTATGCAGCGATCTCTCTATATTTTTATCTACAGTATAAGGATCAAGTCCCCCAACATGAGTTGCTCCTTCTGCCATAGCTTGTTCCATAAGCTCCACCGAGTTTGAGTGGTACAGCCCATGCTGCGGAAACGCAACAATTTCGGAAGATAACTTTCCTGCATAACGATCAAGTGCCTGTTTCGTAACCTCCAACCGCCGCAGCCCGCTGACCGGTTCAATGTTGCAATGTGCACGAACATGTGTGGAGCCATAGGATTGAATCAAAGCGAGCAGGCTTTCTGCCTGGCGTCTGGCCTCGGGCAGCAGCTTAGGCAGCAGCACCTTCTCCTCTTCCATGCGATCAAAGATACTGGAGATACGTCTAACCGCTCTCCACGGCCCATCATAGTAGGTTTTATCCAGATGAATGTGTGCTTCTTCAAACGAAGGCAGCAAAAGAAGCCCTTTGCCATCTATTTGCGGCAAATTGTCCGTCAGCTGTTCACTACCATCCAGAACGGCTGCGATCACTCCGTTCTCAATCCGAAGATGCGAGAGTCCTGTTTGTGTGCCTGTGACCTCTGTTTCTTCACGAATGTACCCTTGTTCCAAAATGACATTTGTCAGCCAATATGTCTGTTGCATAGATCATTCACCTCTTGATGTTAAAATTCAAACCTTGCATGCCCTCCAGCTTCAACACCTTGAATCTGCTCGATATCCAGCAGCCTGCGCTTCAACTCCAGACCACCGCGAAAGCCCGTCAGCTTGCAGTTCGCGCCAATAACTCGGTGACACGGGAGCAGCAAAGGAATCGGATTCGCTCCGTTCGCTGCACCTACAGCCCGCACAGCCGAAGGCCGTCCGATCACGGCAGCGATATCGCCATAGGTACGTGTCTCACCGTATGGCACACGCCCGAGCGCTTTCCATACCTGCTGCTGAAATTCGGTGCCGATCAGGTCAAGCGGGATGTCCTCGGTGTAAGCTGTCCTTTCTCCTGCAAAATAGGATTTTATCCAGTCCATCATACCGGTCTGTTTTAACGCTTGCTCATTTTCCTCCAGCTCGGCGCCAGGTGCAATTTTACCAATCCAGCCGTGCCAGTCCTCCAGCGTTTCATTCGGCATAACGATCCTGCACAGCCCCTTCTCTGTTGCAAGCAGACTCCAGGGACGACCGTCCAGCTGCATCGTGGTATACATTATCTTTTGTCGCATTCCATATTCACCCTCTCTTTAGCATTGCCTGAGTCAGAGCCCCTTTACCATCATCCGAGTCAGGAGCTTTCCTGTTTTGGCGCAATTGTCTGTTTGTTCACCTTACGTTTCATGCTGCGGATCACTTGCTTGTCCTCCGGCGTTACCCGGTATGATTCCGTAATTTTCTGCAGTGCCTTGTTGTACGTAAAATCATCAAGCGTGTTGTGCCCCAAATACGGCATGGTAGCTTCAGGCTGCTTCACATAAGCGATCGAGATTGCCCAGGCCACCGCCATTTTCACATAATAAGCCTCATGTTTAATCTGATCAAGCAGCGGCAACACCTTATGAATATAAGGCTGCTCCAGATAAAAGTTCAGCAGCATAACCACGCCAAAGCGGATGTCATATTCCTTCTCGGATTTCAGATAAGGCTGAATAAAGTTCCACATCGCTTCGGTATGCACTTTCGTATATTTCAGTCCGGCACAGAAGCTGTCACACACGGACCAGTTGTCGATCTTGGGAACAAAAGCCGCAATACGGGTCAGCAGCTCATCCAGCTCTGCCTGCACATGCCCGATGACCATGCCCTGCAGCATCACTTCTTCAAAATATTCGTCCTTTGCCGTATCCAGGTACGTCCGCCAGTCTCCTGCGGCGATCTGTTTGGCTATTTTGCGGACTGCGGGTAAGCGCACCCCCATTACATTGGATATATTCGGGATCAGGGAAGCCGCGAATTTCTGGTATTCCGGCTCAGCCAGACTGAGCAATTGTGTTCGAATATCTCTTTCCAAGACGGACGACCTCCACATCGGTTTTATTGTAAAAGCTGTAGAACAAGTATATCCTGAGCGCTTCCGTTTGTAAGCCTATCTCGAATGTTTAAGCAAGATTACAATATCCTGCCCCATGTGGATACAGCGTTGTTTAACACTAGCGCCTTTTCGTTTAAAAATATGAAACCCAGCATTAGAAAAGGAGTGTCGATATGAAAAGGTCACAGACGACCAAAGAGCCTTCCCTTGAGGAAATCACCTTGCAGCTTACGCAGCATGTACAATCCCGGAATCTGCCGGAATTCTATAAACTTGTGAAGGAACTGCGTCCCTATGATCTTTCACTCATCTATAAAAAGTTCCCGGAAGACGACAAAAATCGCTTTCTTCTTCTATTCAAGCCGGATATACTGGCCGATCTGGCCGAGAACCTGAAGCTGCACGAGCAGGCTGAACTTTTTGAACGACTCGGGCCAGAACGTACACTGGAGGTCATGCAGCAGATGGATAAAAGTGACCTTATCCGCTTCATGCACGATCTGCCTGCAAAGCGCAGAGAAGAATTGCTGTCCAGCATGAATCTGGATCATTCAGCGATTATCCGCTCTGTGCTCAGCTATCCACCGGAAACGGCCGGACGGATTATGACAGACCGTTATCGTACCCTGTTCACTCACGATACAGCGAAGGAAGCACTGCGACAATCGCAGGGTACGTTGCACCTCTCCGCTTCCAGCTACCTCTATGTCACCGACGATGAAGGCAAGCTGGCTGGTGTGGTCAGTTATCGTTCTCTCGCTCTGGCCGATGACAAAACCAAGGTGGAGGAATTGATGACCAGACGAGTCATCCACGCCACCGTAGATATGGACCAGGAGGAAGCGGCCCAGCTGCTGCAGCGCTACGAATTCATGGCTCTGCCCGTTGTAGATGAGAACAACCGTCTGTGCGGCATCATCCAGATGGACGATGTCATTGACATTATTATGGATGAAGCAAGCGAAGATCTCGCCAAGATGGGCGGCGGCGGCAAGGATATTGATTTTGATACCAAACCACTCGTTGCGGTCAGACGCAGGCTGCCCTGGCTTATTTTGCTGCTATTGATCGGTCTGATCTCGGGAAGCATTGTGGATTTTTTTGAGGATACATTGAATCAGGTTGTCGCGCTCGCATTTTTCATGCCCATGATTGCCGGAATGACAGGAAATACGGGAACGCAGTCGCTCGCGGTTGTGGTACGCGGACTGATTGGACGCAAGCTGGACAGAGCAACGGTGCTTGCTCTGATTATACGAGAGATCAAAGTCGGCATGATGATTGGTCTGGTCTGCGGCGTGCTGATTACGGTAATCGCATATATTTGGCAAGGCGACTGGCTGCTCGGTATGATCATCGGTGTGTCCCTGTTCTTTACGTTGATCATCGGCACACTGACAGGCACCTGCATTCCGCTCCTGCTCAGCCGCTTCAAGGTCGATCCTGCCGTAGCTTCCGGCCCGCTAATTACAACATTGAACGATATTCTGTCACTGTTTATCTACTTTGGTATTGCCACTCGTTTCATAGGTGCACTGATGTAGTTGATGCGAGGCAAGGATCAGTTTCTTGTGTTCTCTCTGTTAACGTCTTGTAATTGAATGGTTCTCAAGTTATATCGTAAGGACGTATGGGAATAAGCTGGAACCTCTTGACCATAAAGAAAAATATGGTATCGTAAGTTATATCATATGTTGAAACTTGGTTTCAAACAATGAAACAAGAGGTGGTTATTGTGCCAATCGATTTTCACGATCAACGCAACAGAATGACGTATGCGACCAGAACTGCGGATGCATCTTGGCTCTCTTTGATTGAAGAGCATGCAGGCATAGCTGGTAAAGAAATTGTTGATATCGGCTGCGGTGGAGGAATTTATACTAAAGCTTTAGCAAATTCAGGAGCGAAGCATGTCACTGGAATAGATTTTTCGGAAGAGATGTTAAAAGGGGCTGCCAAGCATTGCGAGAATTTGAGCAATGTCACATTCAGACAAGGCAATGCCTACAGCTCGGGACTTCCAGACAGTACATTCGATATCGTCCTGGAAAGAGCGCTTATACATCATCTGCAAGATTTAGACAGCTGTTTTCAAGAAGCTAAGCGTATCCTGAAAACAGATGGCGTATTCATCATTCAAGACAGAACACCGGAAGATTGTTTACTGCCAGGGGATGAACATCATATTAGGGGTTACTTCTTCGAAAAGTATCCTGAATGGATTGACATGGAACGCTCCCGTCGGCACGAAGCCTATGAAGTTCAGAGATCGCTTGATTCCAATGGATTCGTGATCGTAAAAACAGTGCAGCTTTGGGAAACCAGGTGTGTTCATCAGGACCTGGCTGCATTAAATAAAGATCTGGCGCAGCGGACCGGTCGCTCGATTCTTCATGAATTAACAGACCATGAGCTTGGCGAGCTGATTGTGTTTATTAACAGCAAACTTAAAAACAGCACAGCTCCAATTATTGAAAAAGATTCATGGACATTATGGATTGCCGTTCCAAAATAAAGACAAAAAAGACTTGGCACACGCCAAGCCTTTTTTCTAACTGCATATTAAATTACGTTATATTTACCTTTAAAAACACGTTACATTCAGTACATTTTACACCCATCGTATTAAGCCGCTCTTTTATTTTTGTTATAGATATCAAACGCTACCGCCAGGAGCAGCACCAAGCCCTTGATTCCCTGCTGCCAGTCGATACCGAGACCGATCAACGACATCCCGTTGTTCAGCACACCCATAACCAGACCACCGATGATGGCACCAAACACCGTTCCGATCCCGCCTGAAGCTGACGCTCCACCGATGAAACAAGCCGCAATGGCATCCAGCTCAAAGTTCGTACCCGCTCTCGGCGTAGCCGCATTGAGACGTGCGGCAAAGATCAAACCGGATACAGCAGCCAGTGTACCCATATTCACGAACACCCAGAAGGTCACTTTTTTCGTTTTCACCCCGGATAGTCCTGCCGCCTTCTCATTGCCTCCAAGTGCATACACATGTCGTCCCATGACGGTACGATTCATGACAAAGGAATACACTACGATCAGCACAAACAGCAGCACCAGAATGTTTGGAATACCTGCATAACTTGCCAGTACAAATGTAAACAGATTCGTGACCGCAGCGACCACAATCAGCTTGAGTAGGAACAGCCCTTGAGATACAACCTCAAAGCCATACTTGCGCTGGGATGCGCGTTCCCGCAGTTCATTAATGATGTACCAGATCGTAAGTGCAATCCCCACAATAATGGACACCAGACCCAGACCGGAGAATTGCACATCCGGCAGGAAACCGGAGCTGATTTTCTGGAATCCGGCAGGGAAAGGAGAGATGGACTGCCCTTCAAGCACAATCATCGTCAAACCACGGAACAGCAGCATTCCTGCCAGCGTCACAATGAAGGCCGGAATCCGTACATATGCGATCCAGAAGCCCTGCCATGCACCAATCAGCGCACCAACCAGCAGGGAAGCAATAACCGCAAGCCACGCTGGCAGCTGCCAATCCACCATCATGATGGCGGCTACGGCGCCGACAAAGGCCGCAATCGAACCGACAGACAAGTCGATATGGCCTGTAATAATAACCAGCACCATGCCGATGGCGAGCACCAGAATGTAGCTGTTTTGCAAAATCAGGTTCGTAATATTAATTGGCTTGAGCAGCAGTCCACTTGTCAGCACTTCAAACAGAAGCATAATGACAACGAGGGCAATGATCATGCCGTACTGACGTATATTATTTTTGAACAGTTTAGTTACCGTTTCCATGCTTACCGCCTCCAGACTTGGTCATATATCTCATCAATGTTTCCTGCGATGCCTGCTCCCGGCTGACTTCACCCGTAATTCGTCCGGCATTCATCACATAAATCCGGTCACACAGGCCCAGAACCTCCGGCAGCTCGGAGGAAATTACCAGCACACCCTTGCCTTCGGCAGCAAGCTTATGGATAATTGTATAAATTTCGAACTTGGCACCCACATCAATCCCTCGGGTCGGCTCATCCAGAATCAGAATATCCGGACCGGCAAAAATCCATTTGCTCAGCACCACCTTCTGCTGGTTACCTCCACTCAGATTGCCTGTTTTCTGGAGGATATTAGGTGCCTTGATGTTCATGCTTTTTTTCATCTCTTCTGCAACCAGCACTTCCTCTTGCTCGTTCACAACGGCATTGCGGGTCAGTTTGCCAAGTCCGGTGAGTGAAATGTTGCGTTTGATATCATCCATTAAAATAAGTCCATATTCCTTGCGATCCTCTGTCACATAAGCAAAACCATTCTGAATGGCCTCTGTCACACTGTTGTTCTGAATCGGCTTGCCGTCCTTGATCAGCTGTCCCGAGATGTTGCGACCATACGATTTGCCGAAAATGCTCATCGCAAGCTCCGTACGTCCAGCACCCATCAGTCCCGCGATCCCTACGATCTCACCGCGTCTGATATTCAGATTGATCTGATCCAGCACCTTGCGCTCCGCCTGATGCTCGTGATACACTGTCCAATCCTTCACTTCCAGCACCACGTCACCAATAGTTGCATGACGTTCAGGATAACGATTCGTCAGGTCCCGTCCCACCATTCCGCTGATGATGCGATCCTCGGTGACGTTGTCCTTTTTCATATCGAGCGTTTCAATCGTCTTGCCGTCCCGCAAAATCGTCACCGCATCCGAAACCTTGGACACCTCGTTCAGCTTATGGGAGATCAGGATGCAGGCGATGCCCTGCTTTTTGAACTCCAGCATCAGCTGCAGCAGATTTTCGCTGTCATCCTCATTCAGCGCTGCAGTTGGCTCATCGAGAATGAGCAGACGCACTTTTTTGGAGAGCGCTTTCGCAATTTCGACCAATTGCTGCTTGCCTACCCCGATACTGGACACAAGAGTATTCGGATTTTCGTTCAAGCCCACCTTGCCCAGCAACTCACGCGTTCCGACAAAGGTTTCCTTCCAGTTCACGATGCCTTTGCTGGCGCGTTCGTTGCCGAGAAATATATTTTCTGCAATCGAGAGATACGGGATCAGCGCTAATTCCTGATGGATAATGACAATGCCCAGTTCCTCACTCTGTTTAATGTCTTTGAATTCACATGGTTTACCGCGGAACAAAATGTCACCTTCATAGCTTCCATGCGGGTATACTCCGCTCAGCACCTTCATCAGCGTAGACTTGCCTGCGCCATTCTCACCGCATATCGAATGAATTTCGCCTTCCCGCACCTTCAGATTGACGTTTTCCAGCGCTTTGACACCGGGAAATGTTTTGGTTATGTTCTTCATTTCAAGAATGATGTCCGTCATGGCATGTGCTCCTTTCCTGAATTATGCGTTATAGCAAGCCCATCTTTTGCACCACACTTTAAGGCAGCTCAATCTCTTTCATTGCACTTTACGGCAGCCCTATTTCATGATCTACTCATGGCAAACCAATCTCCTGTTTCGTGTAATACTTGCTGCCCACAATATCTTTTTCGACATTGGTTCGATCTACAGAGATCGGGTCGAGCAGATAAGCTGGAACCACCATTAATCCGTTGTTATATGATTTCGTATCATTCACTTCTGCTTGTTTTCCCTGCAAAATGCTATTGGCCATCTCCACCGTTTTCTCAGCGAGCTTACGTGTATCCTTGAAAACCGTCTGTGTCTGTTCCCCGGCCACAATGGACTTGATGGAGGCCAGCTCCGCATCCTGTCCGGTAATAACCGGCAGCGGTTTGTTCGGCTTGCCGTAGCCGATGCCTTTCAGAGATGAGATGATCCCTATACTGATGCCATCATATGGGGATAACACCGCATCCAAATTATCGCCCGAATAGTAGGCACTTAGCAGGTTATCCATCCGTGCCTGAGCCAGTGCCCCGTCCCAGCGCAGTGTAGCGATTTGTGCCATCGTCATCTGTTTGCTTCGTACGACCAGCTTGCCGGAATCAATATAAGGCTTCAGCACAGACATTGCACCGTCAAAGAAAAAGTAGGCGTTATTGTCATCCGGTGATCCACCGAACAGCTCAATGTTAAATGGCCCCTTGCCTTCTTTGAGCCCCAGCTTCTGTTCAATGTAGGAAGCTTGCAGCACGCCCACTTTAAAGTTGTCAAACGTAGCATAATACGTCAGATAAGGTGTATTGCGGATGAGCCTGTCATACGAGATGACCTGTATGCCTTCGTCATGAGCCTTCTTGATTACATCTGTCAGCGTGTTGCCATCCACCGATGCGATTACCATCACATCCACACCCTTGGTAATCATGTTCTCAATCTGGGAGATCTGATTTTCGACGACATCCTCTGCGTACTGCAGATCGGTTTTATATCCTTGCTCCTGGAACAGACGAACCATGTTCTCCCCGTCTCCCACCCAGCGTTCCGATGATTTGGTAGGCATGGATATACCGACATATCCTTTTTCCTTGCTGCCTACATCACTTTCAGCCAGATTACAGGCCGAGAGCATCAAGGCCATTATCAGAAGCCAGATGAGCATTGCTCCTTTTTTCATATGAAGTTCCCCTTTCTTCACGTCTTTACGCTCCGATTCATTATTGAGATAACGCTTACAACTGAGCAAGTATCACGCAGTTATCATGCCTTTCTGTCTCCTATCGTAGCATTTCAACTACGTGTGGTCTTTGCAGGTTTTGAACCTTTTTTATAAAAATTTAACTTTTGATGGAAGAGGATAACGAAAAACCCACCGCAGGCGGTTAACCTTTTGCGATGGGTTTGATTATAGGTTTGATATGTCAATAGTCTACATTGGCCCTGCGGACGAATTGTCCGTTCCGCCGTTCTTTCGATACTGGGCAGGAGAGATGCCCATCGTTTTTTTGAAGGCTGTGCTGAAATAATGCTGTGTATCATATCCCACTCGTTCAGCGATCGTATGGATCGGGAGCGCAGTGGAATCCAAAAGCTGCGCGGCCTTACGAATGCGAGCGCGTGTAACCAGTGTAACAAAGGAGTCGTTCAGCTCTTTTTTTAACACACGGCTGAGATACACTGCCGACACCTGCAGACGGGATGCGAGTGATTCCAGCGTCAGCTCCCGCTCCGCGTATTCCTCCTGAATCAACTGCCGTGCCCTGCGCACAAGCGGGGAGAGCTTCACTTCCTCGTATACCTGTGCACGGCAGTGCCGGTACGTCTCCGGCACCTCTTCGAGCGTTCCCGTATGAGACTCGACATAGGCATGTACTGCAATATTCAGGCAGGCACTGATCTGCTGCTCCAGCAGAGATGCTATTTCCTCTCCAGCCTCCTGCCACAGACAGATGCCGATGAGACCGCTCCCCTCGCGAAAGAGCACATGCGGACGGTTCTCGAGCAGCTCTGTAATAATATTTTCCACGGCAAACAGAAACAGCTGGCGATCATTCTCTCTCAAAATAGTCTGACGTGCTTCCGCAGCAGGCCAGCGCACAACACCGACTTGCACAGGTGACACAGATGGAAGTTGTAGAAAGGCAAGCTGCTCTGTGAGGTTTTTCTCGCCAAGCTCGCCCTCCATCCATTCCTGACAAAATCGCTGACGCAGCAGCGGGATGTTCCGCTCAATCTGCTGTGCGGCCTGTCTGACATACGCTGTCCGCTGATGCTCTTCATCCAGCCGCTGACGAAGCCGCTCAAGTGCAGCCTTCAGCTGCTCTGCCTGAACAGGCTTCAGGATATAATCCTCTACTCCGAGACGAACTGCTTCCTGCGCGTAAGCAAATTCATCATGGCCTGATATGATCAAATATCGCACCCCCGGGCACTGCTCCTGTAAAGAACGAATCAGCCCGATCCCATTCAGAAACGGCATATTCATATCCACCAGCACGACATGAACGTTCAGCTCAACCGCTCGTTCGAGTGCCTCTTCACCATCCTCGGCTTCGCCGACCACCTGCATGCCAAGCGCAGCCCAATCCATGGCCTCCCGTATGCCTTCCCGAATAATCGGCTCATCGTCTGCAATCAGCACACGATACAGCGTATCCGCTGCATTTACGGGTGTTTTTATATCATCCACGACCTTGTTCACTCCTTTTCCTGTCGCTCTCGGTTATCTTCTGGCTCAGTTGGGGGAAGCACAACTGCAGGCAGCTCCCGCATGAGGGGATGAACAATCGTAACACGGGTTCCCACACCAGGGCTGCTATGCAGCGCAATACCGTAATCCCTTCCAAATGCCAGCCTTAACCGTGCCTGCACATTCAGCATGCCGTAACTTTTTCCCGTCTTTTCCGGCGAACCCGATTCCAGACTTTCCATGGGCATATCCAGCAGCTGCAGCATCTCGGTCAGCCGTTCGCTGCTCATGCCTGCACCATCATCCTGAATCGTCAGATGAAGCCTGCCATGCTCTATTTTCCCCTCTATCCCGATATGGCCCGGGCCTCGTCTACCCTTGATGCCATGGTATATGGCATTTTCCACCAACGGCTGGAGCAGCAGCTTCAGTACATACAGGCTCTGAATTTCTTCAGGCACGTTTAACGTATATTGAAGACGGTCACGATATCTTGTCTGTTGGATCTGCAAATAACTGTGGATATGCTCCAGTTCAGACCGGAGCGGAATATAGTCCTGTCCCTTGCTGAGTCCGATACGGAACAGGCGGGACAACGCAGCAACCATATCCGACACACCGTCTGCCCCTTCCTTTCGGGCCATCCAGTGAATGGTATCCAGCGTATTATATAGAAAATGAGGCTTGATATGCTCCTGCAAGCTGCGCATCTCCGCATCACGCTTCTGCCGTTCCCGCAGCTCATTCAGCGAGATCAGCTGACGAATCTGGCTGAGCATGCGGTTAAAGCTGTTTCCCAGCATACCGATCTCATCCGTACGATCACTCCAGCGGCCTGCACTGAGGTTGCCTGTCTCCGCTCTGCGCATATAAGACATCAGCCGGAAAATCGGCTGGGCAATCGAGCGGGAGAACCACAAGGATGCGCTCAGACCAAACAAACATACAACAAAGACAAAGCTGACCACGTAAAACTGAATCTGCCTCACCTCGGTTATCGAATCTTTGGTTGGAAATACCCCGACTGTTCTCCAGCCCGTAAAGGTAGATGATTGGTACATGAACAATAACGTCTCGCCCTCCACCACCTGAGTAAATGTTCCGCTTTCTCCCGCCGCAAACCAGTTTGTCGGGATATGATCAATTAGCGGATGTTCCGGCTTGTACACACTCCTTCCCGCAGCATCTGTAACCATAACATAACCAGATTTCCCGAGAGTGACATTCCGGGCTGCCTGCGACACAGACCTGAGCTTGAGATCAATCAGCACAGCACCCTTCACCAGTCCGTTCGTCTCATCCGTAATCGAGCGGGCAACGGATACAATCTCATCCTCCTTATATCGCACATGTGTTGTCATATTACGCTCCCGCGGCTGGCCCAGCACCGTAAAAATACCTGGTTGTGCCGCGGCCCGTTGATACCATTCCTCCCGGGTCAGATTGACCGCGGTTCGCGGATACATATCATTACTGACGTAATCCCCTTTCCCGTTTACCAGCACGATGCCAGCAATTTCAGGATATAACGTTGTGAAGCCCTGCAAAGTCTGCTTCATGCCATACAGTCGATTCTGATCAGACTCTGCATCCCCTTTACCCATGAATGGTTTGTTGCTGTTGAGTCGATCCCCGTCTCCGGCAAGCTTCTCATCCATAAAAGCATCCACATCGGGTTCAAACGCAATCAGATAGGTCATATTTTGCAAATTTTCCATCTTGGTGTTCAACGCTTCATTCACCTTGCCAATCAGCTGCATCGTATGTCCCTCGACCTGCCGCTCCACGACCCGTTCTACCGTCCAGTTGACGAGCAGGCCCAACCCTACAGATGGCACGATCGCAAAAAGCAAAAACAGCAGCATCAGCTGATACCGCAACGGCATATTGCGTAAACGCAAACGGCGGACATACTCTCCGGCTACAGATCGCCACGTTCTGCGAATTCCGAGGTTATTCTCAACTTCATGATCGTTATTTGGCATAATAATCATCCACATTCGAACGTGTCACTATGGAAATCCCCGTATCCACCGTAACTGGCAGCGGCGCGTTCTCCCCGGAAGACGATGGCGCAGGCACGGTCAAGTGATGGTGCAGATGGAACAGGTATTGAAGCGACCAATATCCCATGTTCCAGGTTCCCTGAGCAATCGTGGCGGATATCGTCCCGTTTTTGATGAGATCCAGCGTTGCTTTGTTGGTGTCAAAAGTAATAATATGCAGCTTCTGTGCATTCCCTGCATTCTGCACAGCTTCGCCAGCCCCGGCCCCTCCCGTTGCCTCGGTTACAAATATGCCGGCCAGCTTCGGATGCGCCT
Organism: Paenibacillus sp. TC-CSREp1; assembly: GCF_050171015.1. Lineage (NCBI taxonomy): Bacteria > Bacillati > Bacillota > Bacilli > Caryophanales > Paenibacillaceae > Paenibacillus > Paenibacillus sp. TC-CSREp1. The sequence goes on from NZ_JBNOKM010000013.1 coordinate 205,894, forward strand.
TCATCATACGCAGCGTCTCGTCCCGGGATCTTAGTGTATCCCCATGTCCATCTGCGACTTCAACAACATGCATCAAAGGGTAACGCTGCTGAATGGTTTCGCTGAATCCTTTTGTGCGTTCCTCATGATTTTGCTGCCCCGGCGACGTTAATACACCCACTTCTCCTTCACGGCCCAGCAGCTCGGCCATTTTATCCGCTGCCGTTACGCCCGCCTTGTAATTATCTGTTCCGAGAAAAGAATACGCCTGACTGCCCGGGGCATCCGAATCGAACAGAATAACAGGAATATCTGCCTCCACCGCTTTGTTAATGGCTGGAATTAACGACTTCGGGTCAATCGCTGATATGGCTATACCCGCAGGTTTACGTGCAATCGCCTGCTCAATCACCGTTGTCTGCTCCTTCGCGTCATATCGTGTAGCCCCGCGATATTCGACGGTTACTCCAAGCGCATCCGCAGCATCCTCAAACCCCTTCAAGGGACTTTTCCAATATTCCAGCCCCGACTGGAACGTAATCATCATATACGTCTCGCCCAGATCACCGCGCAGGCCGCGATTCTCCCACGAGCTGTTCACCTGACTGGTATATTCAAACCTCAATACATACAGAGCAAACGCCGCAATCAGTACTATATAGATCAGCAGCATTTTTTTCATCTCGTTCACTTCCTCAAGTGTTCTATGTCTACTACCCCTCACTTCGTTATAGATTGTAAACGCAATCATTCAAAAAGGGAACCTCTCTGCAATAATGTACTATAAACGAGCGCCTGTTTCGCCGTATGATTACGACAATGATCTTTAAATTTAAAATCTATTTAATTTGAACTACTCTTTTACACGTTAACGGAGAGGACAGAAAAAACCTGAAAAAGCGGAGCGGTCGCCTTTATCACCGGATTTTCCCCTTTAGAAAGGGGAATCAAAAAAATCTGGGGATAACAGCGATTGGAAGGTTATTCTGTCATCGGAGTGGTGTGTGTAAAATCTTTAGTTGAAATTAAGATAGCATCCAAGAAGGAGCTCAAGATGAATATACTATCTTTTTTAATCTACTGTATCGTTGTCACCTTCACCCCCGGCCCCGCCAATATTGTCATTCTCTCCTCCACAGAGAAGGTAGGCGCGCGCCGTACCATGCCCTATGTATGGGGAGCTACGCTGGCGTTTGGTTTGCTGCTGACCGCTTCTGCTTTTCTGAACCAGGTACTCGCAGACATTCTGCCGGGAATATTACGGTTCATGCAGGTCATTGGCAGCATCTACATGCTGTATCTTGCTTATCAGGTCTATCGCATGGGCTCTACCGAGGCTGCTCCACAGGCCATTTTAGGCTTCTGGAACGGTTTGATGATGCAGTTTGTGAATCCCAAGGTGGTGCTGTTTACGTTTACCGTCATTCCGGCCTATGTACTTCCTTATGTCGCTCCAGAATCGGGGTCTGCGTTTGCATATGTTATGCTGATTACATGTATCGGATTTTTGGCGTATTCGAGCTGGGTCGTGTTCGGCACCGTTTTTCGCCCCTTGCTGAATCGATACCAGCGGACATGCAGTGTGCTGATGGCTCTTTTTTTGATATACTCAGCCATTATAGTGTCAGGTCTTATCTCAGACACGCCCTAATCTGCGGAGGTGTGCGGTATGGAAAAGTTTAGTTACAGAAGATCACAAGACGTGCTGGCCCTGTCCGCCAGCTTCACCGATTTCACCTATAAAAAGCACTGCCATGAGGAATATGCTGTAGGGGTAACGCTGCGCGGTATCCAGCAGTATAATCTGGACGGTCACTATCAGGCTTCGCATCCGAACGGTGTCATGCTGTTTAACCGTGAGCAGCTCCATGACGGAAGCTCTTATGATAAAGAGGGCATTGACTATGTCATGCTCTACCTGAAGCCCGAACTCGTTGAAGAGATTATGGGTAAAAAAGAACTTCGCTTCTCCACTCCCATCGTCTATGATCCGAAGCTTGCCCGAAGCATTCTGATGCTGAACGATGCCGTGCAGCACAGACAGGACGAAGCCGAGTGCAGCACCCGGCTCTATGATCTGGTGCAGATGCTTGCCCGGGAAGAACAGCCCGCCAAGCTCTGGGAGCCTCAGGACAGCCTCGTTCGCAAAGCTAAAGAAATCATGTTCTGCAGCACCGCAAATGTGCTCAAGCTGGACGATCTTTCTGCTGAATTCGGCTTATCCAAGTTTCAATTCATTCGGGAATTCAAAGCCTGTGCCGGGATTTCACCCTACCAGTTTTTCTTAAACTGCAAGGTTGAACACGCGAGACAAGCCTTAGAAAAGCAAAAGGACCTCTACGCTGCTGTAGCTGACTGCGGCTTCGTGGATTTGACACATCTGAACAGACATTTCAAGCGGGTATTCGGCGTTACCGCGTATGAATACATGCTGCAGCTGCAGCGCTGACATGAAGGTTAGACACAGGATTAAATAAATGCTCAACCAGAACACATACAGACATAGAGACATACAGAAAAACAGGCTCACCATATCAAAATCCCCTTACAGAACGCATTTACGTTCATAAGGGGATTTATTTAACAATCAGCCATGATTGCTTGCGCAGATTATGCCTTTAAACCACAACACGTTATACCTTTGATATTTGGGCAGATTAAACCTGCCTTTTCTTTCTTCTCCACAGCCAGCCACCTGCCAGTCCAAGCAATGCTATTGTACCTCCAGCATAAAGAGTAATCATCCAAGGGCTGCGGTACCCGCTGCTGAATCTGAAATCATCAGAGCTGACAGGAGTCCCCTTCCCTAATATTGCTGTCGCCTCTTCGGCTTTTTCCAGCCGGGTGTTGAAGCTGCACAAGCTGCTGTACAGCTTGCCATCCCTCTCATCCTTAATAGCAAAAATCAGATATAGCTGATCCTTCTCCAATGTTGTTCCACACGAGGCCTCACCCATATCACTGATCAGGACCTTCATCTGTTTTGCATCCGCACCCTTCCATGCCGTATCCACATCCAGCGTGTATGTCTTGTATTGTTGACTGTTAAATATGGATATGAAGTTACCGCCAATATCTACGACTTTCCCCGTAAACACCGCACTGTGCGTCTCCAGTCTTTCCTTGGCCGTGGAATTCACGCAGCTGCATGCATATGCTCTTTCCCCCGACCAAACGAATAAGCTTGCTGCACACAACATCAGAATCAGAACGACTGTGACAACCTTCCTCATCCTCCATCTCCCCCTCTTATAGGCTGCCTTTATCTTTAAGAACACCTCCATTTGATTTTTGTTTGTTTTATTGTAAAATGGTTAACACTATGTTCAGGATCATCAGTATATACATGATCTTCTGATTTGCTACAATTATAAGAATCATATGTCACGGAGGATTTGAATTATTGAAGAACCATTGGACGTCAAAAATTTCATTTTCGCTGCTCGCTGCAGCGTTATGTTTATGCGCTTTTATCGGCATTGCGCTCTCGATCAGCGACAACCAGATACATCGCTTTGATGATGTGCTGATCAGCTGGATTCAAGGGATGGAGTCCCCCGGTATGACCCGATTGATGCAATTCTTCACCTGGATTGGCAGCGGGCGGCAAGTCGTCATAATCACGATTCTTGCTATGCTGGTGCTCTATCTCTACTTGGGGCACAGACGCGAGCTGCTGTTTCTTGCCATTGTGCTTGTCGGCTCTACCGTGTTAAATGCGCTGCTCAAAGCTGTATTTGGGCGGGCTCGCCCCACCATTCACCGCATTATCGAAGTCAGTGGATACAGCTTTCCCAGCGGACATTCTATGGCCTCATTCAGCCTGTACGGCGGACTGGCTTTTCTGATCTGGAAGCATATCCCCAGTTTTACAGGACGGGTATTCATGATGGTAGCCAGTGCAGTCTTTATTCTGACCATCGGTATGAGCCGTATCTATCTGGGTGTGCATTATCCCAGCGATGTCGTCGGTGGTTACTTTATCAGCGGATGCTGGCTATTCACCTGCATCTGGTTCTACAGACGCTATTTGCAGCGGCTGTCCGGATTACAAACCAGCAGCATCGTCTAGCCGCATGTCCGCCTGATGCTTGCCTGCAAAGAAGACAAGCCTTTTAATAGCAATAGTTCTGATCGCTCTGTCTGGTCTAAAACACAACAAAGCACCCGCACGTTCCTGATTACAGGAATGGGCGGGTGCTTTGCATTGACAATAGATAGGTTTTTCCTATGCCACCTTCCGGCTTTACAATTCCTCACCGTTGGATGCAATCACATTTCTGTACCAATAAAAGCTCTTCTTCGGCGTCCGGCTTAGATCACCGTTGCCATCATTATCTTTGTTGACGTGAATAAAGCCGTAACGTTTCTTCATCTCCCCGGTCGATGCGCTCACAAGGTCGATGCAGCCCCACATCGTATACGCGATGAGGTCTACGCCGTCCGCAACCGCTTCTTTCATCTGCTCAATGTGACCTTTGAGGTAATCAATCCGGTAGTCATCCTGAATCGAGCCGTCCTCTTCAATGACATCTACCGCACCGAGACCATTCTCAACAACCATGAGCGGAATCTGATAACGGTCATAGAGATGGTTCAGCGTATAGCGAAGTCCCTTGGGATCGATCTGCCAGCCCCAGTCCGAAGCTTCGAGATACGGATTTTTGATGCCGCCCAGCAGATTGCCCTCCGCTCTCTCCAGCGATGCATCGGCGCTTTCGACGAGAGACATATAATAACTGAAGGAATAGAAATCTACACAGCCTTCGCGCAGTATCTGCTCGTCTTCCGGCTGCATCTGAATCTCGATGCCTTCTTCTGCAAAGAATCGTTTGGCAAAGCCTGGATAGGCACCCCGAACCTGCACATCACCGCAGATCATATTGGACAGCTGGTCCTTTTTCTGCGCAAGCAAAATATCGTCAGGGTTACATGTGTTCGGATACGTGGTCATGAACGCAACCATACAGCCGATTTTGAAATCCGGGTTGATCTCATGCCCCAGCTTCACCGCTTTGGCACTGGCGACAAATTGATGGTGCAGCGCCTGAAAGCGGGTCTGCGGCTGATCTACCCCATCGGTCAATGTCTCTTTGCCTTCGAACAACAATCCACCTGCCATATATGCCCCCAGCGGCATCGTCAAACAGTTGATTTCGTTGAAGGTCAGCCAGTATTTCACCTGATCCTTGTACCGGTTGAACAGGGTTTTACAATAACGGATGTAAAAATCGATTACTTCACGGGAAGCCCAGCCGTTATACTTTTGCGTCAATCCAAATGGAGTCTCGTAGTGGGAGATCGTTACCAAAGGTTCGATGTTGTATTTCTTCAACTCGGCAAAGACGTTATCATAAAATTTCAAGCCCTCTTCATTCGGCTCAAGGTCGTCACCGTTCGGGTAAATGCGGGACCAGTTGATTGACATGCGGAACATTTTGAAGCCCATCTCGGCCATCATGGCAATGTCTTCTTTATAATGCCCGTAGAAATCCACTGCTTCATGGCTCGGATAATACGTGCCCTCTTCCAGTACAGGTGTAATCCGGCGAGGTGTCGTGTGTGTGCCGCCTGTCATCATATCCGATGTGCTCGGCCCTTTGCCATCCCGGTTCCATCCGCCTTCAAACTGATTGGCCGCCGTTGCGCCGCCCCAGAAAAATCCGTTCTTCATTTTCATGCTGCGTTCCTCCTCTTTAAGTTAACTCCTGCTGGAGCAAGTGTTTTTGTTTCTTTGCTTCACTGTGAAATATAACGTTATACCCCAAGTCTAGCACCCATACCCTGACAAGGGCTGTCATGATATAATTTTGTCATGGAACATAACCGATTATTTCAAATGCTGCTGCTGTTGCTGGAAAAAAAGAAAACGACCGCACCGGAGCTTGCCCGCCTGTTCGAAATTTCCGTTCGTACCGTATATCGGGACATTGACCGCCTGAGTGCGGCAGGTATTCCCGTTTATACGACAACAGGCAAACATGGCGGCATTCATCTGATGGACCACTATGTCATGGACAAGTCACTGCTGAATGAGGATGAGCAAAATGAAATTTTGCTGGGATTGTACAGCGTCAGTGCTATTCCTCATCTGAACAGCGCCCGGATGTTAGGGCGATTAACGACCCTTTTTGATCATAAACTGGACTGGATTGAATTTGAGTATTCTCCTTGGGGCAGCATTCCCGAGCAGGAGGTGCAGCTGTTTAATCAAGTAAAACAGGCGATCTTCGCCAGCCAACTGCTTTCATTCCATTATGTGGACTCGAACGGGGAGGAGAGCGAAGAGACTGCTTTACCGATCAAGCTTATTTTCAAGAACAATACATGGTACTTCAAAGGTCTGAAACGTGATCCGCATAAGCCAGACACGCTACTGACTTACAAAATCAAGCGTATAACAGAACTTCGCTTCGTACCCGGTGCATATGAACGTACGCTGTCAACGCCGATGAAAGAAGAGAATATAAACGCAGGAAGAACACCCGCTGGGGACAACCCTGCCGAGGAGCAGCCTGAACTGATTCAACTGGAGCTGTTGTTTGAGCAATCCGTCGCCTACCGCGTCTATGATCTGCTCGACCCCGCTTTGATTCAGCAAGAGGCAGATGGAAAGCTGCGCGTTTCGCTTCAGATTGAAGAGGGTGAGCGATTATATTCGTTCCTGCTCTCCTTTGGCTCAAAAGTAACTGTAATCAAGCCTTCGGCAGTACGCCAGGAGCTGCGCCGCAGACATCAGGATGCGGTGTCTCATTCACGCTTGCTGGAAGATGATGGGCACGAAGCTGCGCATGATGATACAATATAATATATGGCTATATCATAAAGCTATTAAGGAAAGCAGCATGTTCAGGTTTTGAGCTGTCGAGTTGCTCAGATATTGAGCTGTTCATCTGTTCAGGGATTGAACTGTTGAGGTACTGAGGTATCCAGGAAACATGGATAGCCGTTAAATGATGTTGGGAGGCACAACGATGAATCAGCAAATCAGGCGTAATAATGTGGAACGATTTAAAGGCTTTGGCACACTCTATGATCAAAACAGGCCCTCTGCTCCCCGGGAAATTGTCGATATACTTACGAATTATCTGGGAAGCAAACCTCGCTTCGTTGCTGATGTCGGCTGCGGCACAGGATTATCCACCTGGATCTGGCTGAACGATGCCGAGCGTATTATCGGTGTGGAGCCTAGTGACGATATGAGCAGTGTGGGCATTGCCAAATGGGAAGCAGCAGGCAAGCCGGATCAGCTTCGCTTCGCGGCAGGCATGTCCCACGACCTCGGCTTGCCAGATGACAGCGTGGATATCCTGACCTGCTCCCAATCGTTTCACTGGATGGAACCGGCATCCACCCTGCGTGAGTTTGCACGGGTGCTGCGTCCTGGTGGCATTTTTGCCGCCTACGATTGTGACTGGCCGCCAGTGCTGGACTGGCAGCTCGAAGCAGCCTACCAGCAGTTGGTAAGCACTGCAGACGAGCTTGCCTCACGTCTGTCGAGTGCAGAGCAGCAGGCACATAAATGGAGCAAGGAGGGACATCTGCAGCAGATTCGGCAGTCAGGTCTGTTCCGCTACAGCCGCGAGATTGTATTCCATCATTACGAGCCGTTTACCGCTGATCGTTATGCCAATCTGGCGCTCAGCCAAGGTGGCCTGCAAACGGCGCTGAAGCTCGGTGCAGCAGAATTGAATGAGCTTGCGGATGACTTCAGACGACAGGCCGAGCTTGTTTTTGATGGAGCCTCCAAGGAAGTGTTATTCTCTTATCGCATGCGGATAGGTATTGTTTAACGTATATTGTAATGCATTTGATGAAGTGTATTCGATGAAGTGAAAAATGGAAAACAGAAAGGCTGTGAACACGTTGGGTGACACACAGATACTGAAGGAGGATCGGCTTTTCATCCAAAGCTGGCTTGATGCATACTTTGATTCCCCCCACCGGGATATACTGATGTCCCTTCCAGCCAAAATGGATGAAAATGACGCGGGCGTGCCTGTGGAGATGCAGGATGGCGAGGTCGACGAAGAGGGCTGGGTTCGCTGGAGAATGCTGGATTCAGCAGTTACCGTGGAGCAGATTGACGAATTGGTTGATGCTTTGATCAGACCTCGCTCTGATGCGTGCGGTGCTGCTTTTTCTGTGCCGCCTCTGTACGCCGCTTATCTGAGCACTAGATACGTTCTAAACGTATATCTCCGTTACGATGGATGTACAATTGCATTGCCCAACCTGCCTTCGGACTCCCCTCTGGAGGAAATTCGTAAGCTTTGGTCCTCATGGCCAACACTGATTGAGGCGGGATATATTCCTTTTGCTTCCTATGAAGATGGAGCAGGTCCCGTGTGCTGGGATGCTAATAAGCCTGATCAAGAGCGAGACTATGCTGTCGTATGGTTCGATCACGAATCATTATTTGATGAACAGCAGCACAGTCGGGAGAAGCTTGAACAGCATGCCCAGCCTCTTTTCTCCTCATTTCGGGCCATGCTTATACAGTCCTCTTCGAGATGACGTTTCACGTTTCTAACCTTCTCTAAAAGACCGTTGGAAAAATAAAAAGCCTGCTCCGGTCCCAATTCTGACTCAGGGCAGGCATAGCTTTCATGACTTGCACGTTCAGGACGAGAACAGCTGATTCAACTGCTGCTCCTGCACTTGAAGTGCGAGGGCGACCTTGGAAGGGTCCTGTCTGGAATAAAAGACGTTAATGATATGACCCTGCTGGACCTGTGATAGCGCAGAAGGAACAATTTCTTTTTGCGTGGTCACCTCAAAGGTTTCCCCGTTCGGCTTCGTAATACTTAATTTCAACTGCAGCTTGATGTTGCCGTTGCTTCCATTGCCGAGTGGAGTAACATCTACAATCTTGGCTAGTCCCTTCTCTCCTGTACGTGCAATATCCACCATTTCGGGCGCGATGCCCTGCTGCATCATCTTTTCATTCAACAGCTCCTGCATATGTTCTTGTGTTACCGTTCCATGCTGATCCAGCCCGACCTTGCGCTCATCCTTCTCGGACACAACAAGTGGAATAACACTGCCCGGCTGAAATTGGGACAACGAGGTCAACGGAATGACACTTCTCAGCTCCGCATCATATGTTTCCCGTCCCTGGCGAGATACCTTCAGCGTCATTCGCACTTCAGGCTGCTCATTAATATAGATACCCGTCTGCTGTATACTTTGAATAACGCCAAGCGCCGGTTGTCCTGATTTGATCTTGCGCTGTCCCAGACTTGTACCCAATATAGATGTCAACACCATCAGCCCAATTCCGCCAAAAATCATCGGTTTAAACCACCACGCCTGCATGACCATAAACGGATCATCCCAGAGCCACTGCGCTACCACGGGAGAAAATCCCGCCCCCAACACCATAAGCAGACCTATTATTCTGAAAAAACGACTCATATCTACCACCCTTTTCTATGTCTATTTACCGTTGTTATCCGCAACAATCTAATAATCTTCTCTTATTTCACTTATATTCTTGCCTATGAAACGATACACCCTGTTCCATCTCTTCTCTATATGTGTTCACAAATGGCACAACAGTATCGGCCTGATTCTAGATGAACTTGATTCAATTTCGAAACTCCTTTATGCCGCTCTTCCTATACCGACAGCAGTCCCATGTAGATCAGTTCAGACGGATTAGCTGGATTCTGCCCCAAACCAACACGATCACCGGTACGCGGAATCTGCAGTTTGGACACCAGTGTTTCCATCGTGCGCTGATAGGTGAGACCGTTCGTTTCAGTTACCTCAAGCACAAGCACCACAATCGGATCAAAATTAATTAATTTCCCTGTATCCGATACACTGAGCACTTTTCCGGTTGCCGTCAGGGGCAGCGAACCGCTGGCAGCCAATTGTGCCTGCTTAGCCGAGTCCAAACTTTGATTGATGGCATCCCGATGTTCTTTAGGTACAAAACCTTTCATCAGCAAACCCGTAAGCCCGCTATTTATCGTGCGATCCGCTTTGGCAATCGCATCTTCCTGTTTATTTTTACGTGTAAACCATCCCATCATATCAAGCACCTCATTTGTTTTTTTATTGTGTATGCTTAATTATAAACACAACGTGACAGCCCTGAATACACATCCGGACACATACAAAAAAACCGAGGAAATGCGTCTGTTACAGACACAACTTTATCGAGATATTTGCCCCTGTGCCCTGCTTTCCCCAATAAAAATGAATATTCGGCCTGACTCAATGAGCATTCAAGCGTTTATTTTTGTAACATTACCTTGAATCTCAGTTGCTCATCCCAGCCCGACACCCACATTTTGATTCATATGTAACCCTGTACGCCTGCAAGTAACCTGCAAGAATGCCTCAGAGCGGTTCAATCTGAAACCTAAGATGCACTCTGCTTATTTGAACATGAGCCAGGCGCAGCTAATGATTCTAACGAATCCAGATAAGCTTATTGAAGCGATATGCGGCGTTCTAAAATTGTAACGATCCCCAGAAACCTTATTTCACTCAAATCGCCAGAAAATTGCCCATTTCCACATCAGAATTCCTAAATAGGGCTTCCTCAAATCGTTAGAAAATAAAAACGTGTGATATCGCTCAAATAACGTCTCCTGAAATCGTTAGAATCATAAAACCCATCATGTCGGAGCATTCTAGCCAAAGTCTCCCCATAGAAATCTTTAAAGTTACTTTGTCTCACCACTACACTTTCGCTTTCGCCACTTACTTTACCTTACTTAGTTTATCCAGCCACGCTTCACTTTCTTTAATGCTCTCCTGCCCGCCGCCCACTATCTATTACTTTACTTTCCTTCATTCCCTCCTACCATCATGCTTGCCCATATCCTTACTTGCTCTATATCCATCTCTCCGCCCCCGACGCCTATAGCTTTACTTTCCTTCATATCCTCTCAGCCCTCACCCCGTCCACAATCCCCAGCTTCACCTTCTTTATGTCCCCCTCCCCCTTCATTTGCTTCGAGCACTTCACCGCACCAACTACCTCTCCAGACCTTACTATTACTCCAGATTTCAGCACACGTTGCCGCCTCGCCCCACCTTTAGCGGGAATTGCGCAGCAAATACACCAGTTTGCGATAATACGCTGCTGCTTCCTTGTACCGCCGCTGATCCTCATTCACTACAGCCAGTCCTTCATATAATGACTCCAAACGCATCGACTGCTGGATACTCTCGAAATAAGGCAAACATGCCTGCGCATGTGTCAAAAACACATCCTGTTCACCGTGCGCCAGAGCCAGCTGGCTTTGATAGTAGACGGCATTCATCCGCTGATCCTCTGTGACAGCACAGCTTAACAGCTGATGTACCCCTTGCGCCAGCACGCCCCAGCTTTTTCGGGCCGAGGCTACCTCGCAGCGGTACACCCAGAGCAGCGGCTTCATCGCCTGCTGCGTCTCCTCCGTTTCGGCACGGAGCAGGTTCTCGAAGCGCTCAATCTCCGCCTGTGCCTGGTCGAGTTCACCTGACATCGTTAACATCACAATCCGATTATTCGCAATCGCAGTCACCAGATCACCCGGATTCCCGGCATATACCAAATTCGCCTCTGCCATCGACAAGGCGGACAGCGCTTCCTGTACAAGCCCCATCGTAAAACAATAGCCACTGTAGGCCACATACAGACCGGACAAACGGTGAAACAAACGCTGATCATAGACATGCTTCATCGTCTGTTCAAACGTGCTTTTTGCCGCCTCGTACTGCCGGGTCTGAATATATGCCTCCATCTGAACATTCTGAATGGACAGCCACAGTTCACTGCCCGGCTCCGTCAGGCTGCTCAGTCTTGTCACGTGAGTCAGCACATCCACATAAGCCAGCTTGGAGCGATAATATTGAATTTTATAGAAAAGCAGCGCTTTGCTGAGCGGCCGGGGAAGCTGTACATCATCCGGACGGCCAAGCTTCTCCAGATAAAAATTGAGATACGACGTATGAATATATTCATGCGCCGCAGCGTCATTTAATTGCTGATAATATACTGCCTTCATAAGAGCCGTTGTTAACTCGATCACGAGTGAATCATGCCGATCCTCCAGCGCATGCACCTCCTCCTCCGGGATCATTGTGGCTGGCACGGACATCTGTGCAAAAATCTGCTCTGCCCGCGCCATCGTCTGCTCGTCTTGTGCATTGGCACGCAGCAGATAGGAGGCGCTCACCCCCAGACGCCCGGCAATGCTCTCCGCCAGATCCTCGGGCAGCGGGTACCGTTCTGCGAGAATGTTGGCAAAATGAGCTTGCGTAACCAGACCTTCTACAAGGTCTTTGCGTGCAATTTGTTTTCGTTTGCTCAAATACTCAATCCGTTCTTTTAACATGCCAAGTCTATCCTTTCATCATCACGTTATAACCTTTTCATCCATAAAAATAATCTGATACCTTCTCACTTCGCAAGAAGTCTAATCATTCTGATAAAAGCGTCCGCTCTATAAAAAAACATTCATGATCCGCTAAATTATTTCTGCCTGGTTTTCGGCAAAACCTTCAAACCCATCATCCCAAAATAACCCCTCAATAGCCAGACTTGCAGTAAAAATGGTCAAAACGGTTTCCGTTTCGAACATAATTGTTTTACAATAGGGAAGATGCATACCCACATTAGAGCATTCATGCAGAGTCTGGAACGATTAGAGCATGAAGAGTATGGAACATGTGGAGTATGAGGACGAGCAGCAGCACAATGAAACGATTATGCTTTGACCATGATTAAAACATGAATTGAACACGAAAGGGTGTCACAATAATGATTATTAAACCAAGAACACGTGGTTTTATCTGCACAACGTCCCATCCTGTCGGCTGTGCGGCACAAGTTCAGGAGCAGATTGATTATGTAAAATCCCAGCCAGCCATTCAGGGCCCGCGCAACGTGCTTGTCATTGGTGCGTCTACAGGTTATGGCTTGGCTTCACGGATCGTATCCGCTTTTGGAGCAGGAGCCAATACAATCGGTATCTACCGCCCGTCCAGCTCTACGGACAAGCGTACCGCTTCTGCCGGATGGTATAACTCTGCAGCCTTCGAGAAGGCAGCTGACGCCGCAGGCCTGAAATCCTATAGCATCACGGGTGATGCTTTTGCCAACGAAACCCGCGACAAAGCCGTCGAGCTGATCCGCAGCGAATTCGGTCAGGTGGATCTGGTCGTTTACAGCGTTGCTTCCGCGCGCCGTACCGATCCAAATACAGGTGAAGTGTTCAACTCGGTGCTGAAGCCGATTGGACAATCCTATACGAACAAAACCGTAAACTTCCATACAGGTGAGATCAGTTCGGTCACGCTTGAACCTGCTACAGAAGAAGAGATTCGTCAGACCATCAACGTGATGGGCGGCGAGGACTGGGAGCTGTGGATGGATGCACTGCAGCAAGGCGGCGTAATTGCAGACAACGCTACGACCATTGCTTTCTCCTACATCGGGCCTGAGCTGACACATGCGATCTATCGTGAAGGCTCCATTGGTCAGGCGAAGGACCACCTGGAAGCAACAGCACGCAAAATGCATGAGCGTCTGAGTACAACAGGCGGACGTGCCTACGTTACGGTAGCCAAAGCGCTTGTCACCCAGTCCAGCTCTGCAATACCGGTTGTGCCGCTGTATATTTCCGCGTTGTACAAAGTGATGAAGGAAAAAGGACTGCATGAAGGCTGCATCGAACAGCTGCAGCGACTGTTTGCAGATCGTCTGTATGCGGGCGGTGATGTGCCGACCGATGAGCAAGGACGTATTCGGATCGATGATTGGGAGATGAGAGCAGACGTTCAGGAGGAAGTTGCGAAGATCTGGAACGAGCTGACAACCGAGAACATCTATGACCTGTCCGATCTGGAAGGCTACCGCCGCGAGTTTTTCCAGCTGTTCGGTTTTGAAACCGATGGGGTCGATTATGAAGCCGACGTTGATCCGAACGTAGAAGTTCCACATCTTGTTCAGTCATAAAATTGATGTTGGTTTATTTGGGGGAGGAGCTGCACAGCTTCTCTCTTTTTTCATTTTAATGCAGTATTTATACCGTATTTTATGCAGTATTCACTCATACAATCAGCCTTCCTGGTGAACGCCTCCTAACACACTCCGCTCCAGGACAAAATAAAAAGAAGCACCACCATCCTGGATGATCTGCTTCTTGTGTTTGACCTTTTGCAATTTTTCCTGTTTGGTTGGCGTCAGACGAACATGCTGGGATAACGCACCATAATCTCCATTGATTCTCCGGCTTTGCTCGGGACACCACTGCCCTGACCGTGCTGCTTTGCGCAACGCTTTTTGTGTCTGTGTACGTGCCATAACCCATTACACACTCCTTCAATTGATATAAGTTCAATATATCATGTGCAGCGTTACAAGTGAAGGTGCAGCTAAGCCTGAGACCCGTTCTACATCCCTTTTATGTAAAAGAAACCCTCCATCCCAGCGCCCAAGACCGCGCCCGTCTGATATCAAGAGCGCCTGCGCCGAGACTGCCACGTTTCAATGGGCTCGTGATCATCCTCTTCGATCAGCTCCAGCGCCTCGTCCAGCCTGCATGATTTGAAGAGACGGATCAGCTCCATCAAATCCTCGCGGTCCAGCAGCTTTACCCCGTTCACCGCTGCCAGTATTCGGCAGGACTCCGTATACCGGGCAGAAGTCAGTACAATCGAACGTTCTGCCTCATAATAACGCATCGACGTGTAGATTTCCTGCACCGCGCCCAGACCCACTGGATGATTTGCTCCATAACGCTTCGCTTGCACAACACTTCTTCTGCCCAGTCTGTCCACAAAAACGAGATCTGCTCCGAAATCCCGGCTGCCCGTCGTTTTATGAACCTCATCGTAGCCCAGCTGCTCTAACAGATTGTATAGATACAATTCAAATTCGGAGCCATCTTGCATTTGATCAATATCCTTGATCGTAATTTTCTGAGGATTCGCCTCGCTCCGTATCCGCTGCCCGCGATATACTATTCTCCTTATGATCCAGGTCAGCAGTAACAACAGGACGATGCCTGCGAGGATCAATAAAGTCAGGTTTTCACTCCAATTCATGTCTGTTCTCCTTGTCCGCTTGCTCCGTACCTTCCGTGCAGCTCGTGTTACAGCACTAAATATATCAAACTTCGAAACACATCGGAAGAAGATGAATGCGCTGTAACTGTTCCACTTCTTTAAACAACGAATTTACATACAAAAATCACGAAAAGGTTACAACGTCTCTGGTTGAATTATACTAGAATATAATGGTAGAATTCTTCCATCGGTTCTATTTTGACCGAAGACGAAAGGTGGTTTCTCACTTGTATCCAACGAACAAACACAAGACGACAACATGGGCTGCCCTGCTGCTCAGCAGCATGCTTTTCCTGAACATGAACACAGCAGCACACGCGGCGGCAGCCACAGAATCTCTTCCAAAACCAGCCTGGACCTCATCTTCTCTGATGCTGACAGAGGCCAATACAGAGAAAGACGTGATGATCCACAATATTTACGCTGTACCATCCAAAAATCTGGTGTACGTTCACTCCTCCCAGCCTGTGATCAAAACGAGCAGCAAAACGACACTGGATTGGCAGCTTGATTCACTGCAGGCACTGGACGCCAAGACAGGGCAAGTCAAATGGAGCACCATTTTCCATGAGAAAAGCGGGCCTTATACTACCTACTCTAATTCCTGGTATACAAACAATGGTACAGCCTATGTGTACATGGAGTATTCGGATAAAAGCAAAAAACTCTACTCCTTCAACACTTCGGGTAAGACTAATTGGGTTAAAAATATAAATGCTTCAGCCAATATATCTCTCATGAATAATGATAATCTGCTGGTGGCTTCAAGTCAGGGGGTGCAGGCAAACGGCTCTGTGCGCTCCACACTCTCGCTGTATGACAAAAAAGGAAAACTGCTGAGCGAGAAAACGATCTCAGGCACGGTGCTTCAGGCAGGCCATGACCGAATTGTCGTTGATGCAAGCAAACAGGTGAAGTCAGGCAGCTTCTGGCAGCCCGCTGCCAACCCTAAAATTGAAATTTACGATGCCTCGTTCACGCGTCTGTCCTTCTATCAATACCCGGCAGATGCAAGTACACAAGGCGATGGCGGGGGTGAATCACTGGCTATTCTGGAGGACGGCTCCATCATCATGCGTGCCAACTTTGCAAGCACAGGCAACCGACTGATGGGGTTTGGCCCGGACGGCAAGCTTGCATGGGGTCGTGCCATTGCTGGCAATGCTTTCATCCAAACGTCAGGGAACGGTTATACCGTACTCACTGGACCGAAGCTGGAACTTTACACGATGAACGGCAAGGTAACTGAACGTTTATTCCAGGATGCGAAGCCAGTGCTCATGAATGTGGACCGGACACAGGACGGACTATATCAGCTGGATTTTGCCAAAACAGGATATATCCTTGATCCGCAGACCTTGGAAGACATACACGTATACACCGTCAGCACAGCTGTTCCGTCACTGGATCATGTATCGGCTTATGCGAACGATGTCATCTATTCCATGAAGGGTGATGCACTGTCCAAGTATGCACTGAAGGTTTCATCCGCCAAATAATTTCCATCGAGTCCCGAACACTCATGATGGAATGAGAAAAGCCGGATAAGCTCCTTGCGGAGCCGCTCCGGCTTCTCTTATTTCCAATTTGCTTGAATAAACTCATCTCTGCCGGACATCGCCCGGTCTTCTTTATAATGCTTCTCGTTTTTCTTGTGATAGTCCTGATGATAATCCTCTGCGGGGTAAAAGGTTACAGCATCGCGAATCTCCGTCACGATCGGCTGGGTGAACCGACCACTGGCAGCCACATCCTGCTTCGATTGCTCGGCCAGCTGCCGCTGACGTTCATTGTGCACAAAGATAGCCGTACGATACTGCGTCCCACGATCCTGAAACTGCCCTCCGTCATCTGTCGGGTCAATCTGAGGCCAGTACAGCTCCAGCAAACGCTCGTAAGGGAACACCTCTGGATCAAACGTAATCTCGACCACTTCCACATGTCCGGTTTCCCCGGTCTTAACCTGCTCATATGTCGGGTTTTCGACATGACCACCTGTATATCCCGATATAATACCGTGTATGCCTGGCTGTTCCTCAAACGGAGTGACCATACACCAGAAGCATCCACCGGCAAACGTTGCCTTTTCTAATTTTTTCTCTTCAATTCCCAAACCTCTTCATCTCCCTGTGCTCAGACTATGCCTGCATTCTCCATTGTAAAACAAACAAGAGGTTGATGGAAAGCCGCCGCAGGCAGCTCTTCATCAACCTCTTCATTAGGCTTCGTTTGGAAGCACTCATATGTGTATGTTTCGTACAGCTTCATGCTGCACAGCAAACGTTTCAAATACTGCTTCATCAAAACATTGTAATCATTGCGGCGTTTATCCGCGGCTACGTCCCATGGAACGGAAGATCAAGCTGACGATAGCTACAAGCACGATCGCACCAATCAATGCAGGTACAATGTGGAATCCACCCATTTCCGGTCCCATGTCTCCCAGAATCACTCCGCCTAACCATCCACCGATAAATCCGGCAACGATATTACCGATAACACCGCCCGGGATGTCACGACCAACAATCAGACCTGCGAGCCAACCAATGATACCACCGATAATTAATGACCATAACCAACCCATATCATTCACCTCTAATTTTAAGTTTTTGTTGCGTCTGACTACTATTAACCGCTCCAGAGGCATTTAAACAATTGGCATAAAAATTGTTGCATATTACCATGATCCAAATGCTTCCTTCTCTGCTAAACAGACGTTCCGTTGAGGCATGGCGACAGGCCGTGTCAGTATCCGGCATTTCATCAGCACATGGCTGCGATAGGTACCTCCCGAAAGTCATTCTATGTTATCAGAGACAAGGTTAGTATACCCAAACCAGATGAATTTATATTTATGGCAGGTGCAATTGTGCCGAAAGATCCATCATCATCTTCATCAGATCAATAAAATCCTGCTCGACCCTTGCCCGGCTGAGCAAGCCAGTTGTGTTTATGGCTCTTGTCCAGTTCTCCACGCATGGACTGAATCACCTGAACAATGTCTGTACGCCCATTTTGATGCCACTCCAGCGCTGCACTGACATACAATTCCCCGAGTTGTGCAAGCGAGAACGTATCTGTCAAACGTGCCGCCTCTATGGTGCCTTCTTCACCCGCAAATGCGCCAAATCCTCGCTGACGCAAATATTGCAAACGCAGGGCCTCATCTGGCAGCGGAATTTCATAAGCCCGGTCGAAACGACCTGCACGGTTCATCAGACCCGGATCGATTTTCTCAGGATAATTGGTTGTACCAATGAGGAAAATGCCTTCCTTGGACGTCGCGCCATCCAGTGTATTCAGGAAGAAGGAACGCACCTCATCCGGCATGGAATCAATGTCCTCGATAATCAGCACCATCGGTGCCAGTCGTTTGGCTGCGTCAAACACTTCACGTACCGACTCGCTGTTGGTGTATTCGGTAATTTGCCAGTAAGCAGCCGGTCCGGGAATGCTGCCTGCGATTGATTTTACCAGTGTGGTCTTTCCGTTTCCGGGGTGACCATAGAGCAGTATGCCGCGTTTATAAGGAATATCATAATCGCGATAGAAGGAGCGATCCGCTTCAAAGAACTGGTCCAGCGAGCGGAAAATATCCTGCTTGATCTGTGCAGAAAGGACTACATCTTCTCTGCTTACTGAACGTGTGATGGACTCCACATGACGGTCACTCCCGTTGCGGGCATCCGTATATACCGTGACCTTTTTCATATTTTGCTGACGTTCCCGTTCCCGTACACTGCCGAGAAACTGCTTCATCTCTTCATCGCCGATAGCAAACACAAAGTCCTCACTGTAGATCCCGTTCTCGCGGAAAAAAGGAACGCGGACCAAAGCTACACCCCACTTCGGATAAGCAAACACGTTGTTGCGGATGGAGTAATGCACACCATATGTAGGCACATCCCCATCGTCATCATAATGCAGGGTTTGAAGCTCAAGGTCCTCGAAGATACGAGCGACCAGTTCCACCTCTTCGCTGCCGTTCTGTAAATCCTCACGCAGCAGCTCCCAATATTCGTTATTCGGATCCGAGCTTGAATACAACTTGTATTCCACGCCGTACCGCTTCAACAGGGCTTCACCGATGCCACGGATCAGTCTGGAATAAACCGCATATCCTTCAACCCGAATTCGGTTATCATGCTGCTCATCATAGGTGTAAATGGCCTTCATTGCTTCTTCCTGTTTCATCTTTATTTCATTTTGATTCATTATTTCGCTCCTTTTACCGCAGCAAGCGGCTTGCATTTGGCTACCACTTGTGCTAATCCGGCACCAGTAACACTATCTATAATTTCATCGACATTTTTATACGCCTGAGGTGATTCATCAATAATAGATTCCAGAGACCGCTGATTTACAACAATCTCGTCAGCTGTACCTACCCCTAATGCTCCGGCAAAATCCTCCACAGTAACCAGACGTTTGGTCGCTGTACGAGACCGGGCACGGCCCGCACCATGACATATCGAATAATAGTTGTCTGCTCCTTCAGGCTGACCCACCATGATGTAGGAGGCCGTGCCCATAGACCCCGGAATCAACGCCGGATGGCCTGTAGCCATGTAAGGTTTGGGATTATCAGGATGACCCGCAGGCAATGCTCGAGTTGCCCCTTTACGGTGTACAAACACGGAGCCTCGCTCTGCATGGGATTCCTCCCAGGCATAATTATGCATCAGGTCGTACAAGGTACGGAATTCACATTTAGACCCGAATACATCACGAAATGCTTCGCGAATGGAATAAGCGATCAGATGACGATTCACCACGGCATAATTCAACGCAGAGTACATCATGTTTACGTAGTGTCTTGCTTCCGCGTGCTCCAGCGGGGCGAATACCAGTCTCGGATCAGAAGTTCCAAGTCCCAGCCGCTGCATCACTTTGGCAATGGCAGCCGAGCTCGTCTGGCTCACATGCCCGCCCCATGCGCGGGAGCCTGAGTGGATCATGATTGCGATCTGTCCATCCACCAGTCCCCAAGCCTCGGCTACTTCACGATTTTCCTCAGCAATCTCAATCGCCTGAATCTCGGCAAAGTGATTCCCGCCACCCAATGTGCCAAGCTGACGATGAGACCGGTGCCAGGTCATATCCGGGACAAGGTTTAACACATTTTCATCGTAAGTGAACTTGCTGCTTTCCACATGTGTAAGTGAAGTGGATTTTTTGGGAGTGTAACTGTCGGGAATGTATTTTTTCGGGAGTCCATGCAGTCCTTTACGTACGACGTGCTCTAGTCTGATATCCGAGTAATGCCCCCGCTGGTTTGCCTCCATCGGCAGTACCTTTTCAATGGCTTTGACCAGCTTGCGCCGCAGCTTGACCTCTTTCAGATCATCCTTGTGCAGATTCGTCAGATGCACACGCATGCCGCAGCCAATGTCACTTCCTACGATGGACGGCGATACATATCCACCCTGTGCCTCCCAGACAGCCGTTGTGCCGATACATGTTCCTACACCGACATGCACATCCGGAGTATACCCCATATAAGAAATGCCGGGAATTTGCAGATTATTGTTGGCCATCTCGAATACTTTATAGTCCAGAGAAGAGAACAGCTGCTGAGCAGCATATACGGTGAGTTCTCCGGCTGGTAGATGAACTTGATGGCGGAAGCCTTCCGCTGGCTCGCTCAAGTTTGTAAATGGATTGTTCTCATTATTCATAAAAATTTATTCCTTCCTGTACGTTCAGCAAATTCGGTTTGCTGTTATATAAGTTGAAAACAATTCAACTTGTGTAATTATTTTTAAAAAAAATATAAAAAAACCATGGACTCGTCGTCCATGGCTTATACTGCATGACAATAATGGGTAACAGGACAAATCGAGTCTGTACCTGTCATCCATCGCTTGATATCGCGAAGAACACATATTGCTCATAGAATGTTATGTCATTCCATAATCAATATGCCTTTTCTTTTATGTCGACCGTATGAGGCCAAAAAGACGATGAGCCGGATATGCAGTTGTGTCCAAGTTACGTTGTGTCGAATTCAAATTATAACCAAGCGTCATGTCTCTCGGCCTCCCTTCATCATTGATAGTACTATATTAAGGGCACATCTTTTCGGTTGTCAACCCTTTCCTTGGAAAATATTGATGTACACGTGAAACCCGTGTGCACCTGCGCAAAAAGAGGAGGTCGTCCGAAGACGCCTCCTCCATAGCCATTTTTCTTCAGGAGAACTTTACAATTCAGTCTGCTTCTCCAGTTCTTCAACCGGGTTTTCATTCTCCTTCGCTGGAACCTTGGATGACAGGAACCATCCACACACAGCGATCGCAATTAACACAATATAAAATCCGAATTTCCATATTTTATTTTCGGGGAAATGCTCATCCAGAACACCGAGTGCCGGGTGAGCCAGCGTAATTACGGATAACTTGACCCCTACCCAACCTACGATGACAAAAGCAGCTACTTCGAGACCCGGACGGGAATGAAGCAATTTTACGAAAAATGAAGCGGCAAAACGCATGATCACAAGTCCGATAAAACCACCCAGGAAAATGACGATAAACTGACCGCCATCCAATCCGCCTATTGGCGGCAAACCACTCGGAGGCAGAGCCACTGCCAACGCTACAGCAGCCAGAATCGAGTCCACTGCAAAGGCAATATCCGCTACTTCAACCTTAAACACGGTCATCCAGAAACCGGATTGTTTTTTCGGCTTTTTAGGTGTATCGTCCACAGCTTCATCCGTTTTATTGCGGCTGCCCATAATCTTCTTAACGATATGGTTAATCGAGATGTACAGGAGATAAAGCGCTCCAATCGCTTGGACCTGCCATACATCGACCAGGAACGAGATAAGGAACAAAGAACCAAGACGGAAAATAAATGCGCCCAGCAAACCATAAAACAACGCTTTTTTACGCTTCTCCTCTGGCAAATGTTTGACCATAATTGCAAGCACCAAAGCATTATCTGCTGCAAGCAATCCTTCAAGGACTACCAGGACCAGAAGCACCCACCCGTATTCCAATAATAATGCTGCATCCAACATTGACTCCTCCTTAATATCCTTATAATGTACAAAAAAAAGGACCTTTACCATTACTGGCAAGGTCCTTTTATAACCACAAAAAGAAACCTTTACCGAGCATGTATACTTGGTAAAGGTCTCGCTAACAACGAAATGCTGCCAATAAAGCCGGGGATGTGATCCCGAATTGACGACTTTATTGTAAAAGCTACTCCCCTTTAACAGGAATATGTAGTTTTAGTACAACCGATGAATAACATGTAAACATCATATTTCATAACATAAAATAAAGTCAAGCTTTATTTACGGATTCACGGTACATTTTTCGAAAAACAAAAAAGTCGTAAATCATGTTGCCCAGTGGTACGAATGACACGAAAAAAAGCGCTATGGGACGGCGCAATTGCCATTTCTGAACAGTGTATAAGGACACCATAAACAAAAGGTACATCAAAAACAGAAAACCGTATAAATTGCCAAACCACGTGACGGCTTGAGGCATGATGCCTGCATCCCGGAGAGGAAAAGCAACAAATAATAATAACAGATACGAAATTCCCTGTAACCACAACAGCAGCCGGAAACGACCCAGCATTGAACGTAACATTTTTATCCCCCTGCTTCTATATGCAAAAAACGCATAGTATATCCTGTACAGTATATCACAAAAGCACGTCCGATCTGCAGCACAGGTCGACAGCAGAATATTCCATGTATGAAACGTTTACCACTGCTGAGTTCGAGCACCACACAGGAGCCAAATTGCTGATTCACACATACAATACATAACGAAGTTTGTTACCCAGGTCGGACAAGGAGGAGCGAAACATGCAAATCGTCATGATAGCACCAGAGAAACTGCCTCTACCCGGCAATGGTTCAGTCGAAATCTGTATTTTGAGCATTGCACGCGAGCTTGCCCGTCGTCATCAGGTAACCATTATAAGTCGTTCTGTAAAAGGTTCTCCAGTGATAGAGCAGATTGACCAGATTACTATCAGGCGTGTCTCCGCTACAAATGCAGCTGACTATACACGATCTGTTATTCGTTTGCTGCATACACTGGAGGTTCACGTTATTCAAGTGGATAACAGACCCCACAGTATGGCAGCAATTAAAAAGGCATTTCCCCACATCCCCGTTGTACTCTATCTTCACTCTCTTACATTCGTTAAACCCGGCCCAGGGAAGGTGGCCGCACTCAAAAAAGCGGATTGCATAGCTGTGAACAGCCAATCTTTAAAGCGCAGACTCTTTCAGCGTTTTCCTGCTATCAAGTCGCGTCTGCATGTTGTTCCCCTAGGTACGGATGTTGAGCGATTCAGACCAGCAGTCAACAGAGAGGAACAGCTTCGTTTGCGCAAAAATGTTGGCTTAACCGATCGTTTCACTGTGCTGTATGCCGGTAGAATAATTCCAGGCAAAGGGGTCGATGTTCTTATCCGTGCCATTGCTCTCTTACAGAAACATCTGACTGTCCAGCTGGTCATTGCAGGTAAGGGTCCTCAGCAATTTATACGCTACCTGCGTAAATTGGCACGTAAATATAATGTGCAGGCGCTCTTTCTCGGTCAGATGAAACATGAGCAGATTGATCAGCTCTACCGAAGCGTGGACTGTCTCGTATGCCCTTCACAGAACCATGAAGCCTTTGGCCTCGTTAATGTAGAAGCAATGGCCTCCGGCATTCCCGTTATTGCTTCCGATAATGGGGGGATTCGTGAAATCATTCAATCGGGAAAGAACGGATATTTGATATCCGGCTACGGAAAGCCGCAGCCTTTCGCATCCGCTTTATCTCAGCTGGCAAGCAGCCCTGCTCTTGCACAATCGCTTGGGGAATGCGGACGTGAAACCGCTGCTGCCCAATTCAGCTGGGCAAGGACAGCCATGCATCTGGAGGCTGCCTACACAAGGCTCATTCGTGCATGAGCCTTTTTATATTTTCATCAATACTCAGGCTTTCTCACGAAACTGCCAATCCGCGATCATTGAATCCATCTGTGGCACAGGTACATGTGTAATTTCAATCAGTTCAATAATGAGCATATCCTTCATCATAAATCTCACTTTTGCACAGGTTTGCTGATAGAAGGCATCATAGAACCCTGCCCCGGTCCAGCAGCCATGAGGGACCTTGCCCGGATGGTTAATAATATATCCTACCTCTCCGATCGGTGGAACAACTACTTTAATTGCCTGGTGATCCCGGCGATTATCGGGGTCTTTTACAAGATACAGCGTATCTCCTACTTGAAATGCCTGAGCTCCATAATAATTATCCATGCCATTTACTGCGGCAAATATTTTCACACTCATATAACTACTCCTTTTCTTCCGCATTCTCCCTGGTGACTAGAGTGCCTCTTCATCTTCATATCGTTCCAGCCATACCAAAAGTTGTTTACGAATCTCTTTTCGATACTCCTGGGGTTCAAGCACCTCCGCCTCAGGACCAAACTGATATAACCACTTTAAAAATTCACGACTGCTATTCAGAGTTACCTCGAATAACAAACCACCATCCGCAAGATCTGTCATGCGCGGACGAACAAACATCTCTTCTTCTTTTATGTAGGGGGCAACTTTTTCAGAGAATCTCACCTTAAAATGAATATGTTCGTCACCCCGATCCACGGACCAGGTATTTTTCATATACTGATTTATGTTGAAATCACCCATATCAAATACAGCATTGGTTTTCGTAACATCCAGAAAACGGCTGATGCGAAACAAACGAACTCTCTGCTGCAGATGACAATATCCTATCAGATAGAAACGTTGATCGCGCGGCACCAGATAATAAGGGTCAATATGTCGAAATGTAATCTCATTATCGGCGAGCGTATGATATTGAGCCTGGATTGTCCTCCCATCTATAATTGCCTCCATGATAGGGATTAACAGGTTAGGGTCCTTCCCTTCCTCCCGGTATGCAGGTATTCCCATTCGAATGATGCCAGCAATATTTTCCACAATTTCACTGTTCCTTGTTTTAAGTTTGGTGTGTGCCGATATAACTTTATCAAAAGCTGAATCAAACTCAGCCGGTAATTTAGAAGTATCGACCAAGGCCGGAAGCATGCAAAAAAGCATGGCCTCCTGTTGGGTAAAATCTAGCGGATACATCGCGAATTCACCAATAAATCGATAGCCCTTTCCATATCCTTCGTTCATTATGGGAGCAACCCTGTCCAAAATCCGGAGATCACGATAAATTGTACGTACAGTTGTACCGCATTTCAGGGCCAATTCCTTAGCAGAGATTCCGGGATTAGCTTGTATAGCCTGAAGTATACGCAGCAGACGAATTAATTTCTCTGTCATGTAGTTTCTCCCCTTCGATATTTTATCGGCAAGGAAAACTAGTTCCTTTAGTTCATATCTAAATCTTTAGTCCCAAATAAGTTTTCGCAAATTCACCTTTTTTTGCTAGTTCAGTTGCACTTTTCCCCCCTTTTAATATACATTCTCTTACTCGCTTGCGTAAATTAATAACCCAAAATCGAGTTCACCTAAGCCTGAAAGCCTATACAAAAATCTAAAAATAATGCAAAAAGCCCTGATTCTAAACGAGGCAGGGCTTTAAAAAGTTCAATTTATTCGATACATTTTTGTTTTTTATCTTTTTTAAATTCTTTATTTTTCCATTTTACCCAAACTGTGCAGCGCATGAAGCATGTGATCACATAGATCCGGGATATCCTGCATCTGCTCTTCATTTACTTTGCGATCAAAATGTACGCTGGAGGCAATGGTGAATGTTATCGGTGTCTCGCCAAACATGTAATGAATCTGTTGTACGGTCCGCTGAGTCGGCCAATTTTCCTGCAGGATAGCCTGAATGTCATGACAAAGAAAATCTGGCTGCTTCGTCGTAACAAGTTCAAATCGAAGCTCCAGACCACAACCTGGTTGACTGCCTGGTGTCCCCAGAATTTCTGCAGCCGTATCCTCCAGCGCACTTTTCAGCACCAGTTCAGCAGTAATGCCAGCGTTCTCTCTGAGACAAAATTGCAGGGTAAACACTCTGGACATGCTGGCCATGTCGAGCTGATCTCTTCGATGAGTGACGTGAATGCGTTCATCCAGATTGTCCAGATCGTAAATATAATTTTCGATGGCTACTTTGAGATTATCGTAGATGGTAGGATCAAACATACAGCAAACCTGCTTTCTTTATCTTTATCTTTATCTTTATCTTTATCTTTTTCCATTTCCTTTTTCCATTTCTTTTTCCTTCGCTTGCTTCGTTTTCTCAATTTCGTCCGTCTTCACGTTGTACCACAATTCCTTCCGTTATTCCAATGATAGCTGAACCCTGCAGTAAAAAGAAGAAAAAGCCCAGCCCACAACATGTGGACTGAGCTTGATCTGTTCAACGAGCATCCGGAAGGATGCCAGCGTTCAATTATTCTTCTGCAGCTTCGCCCTCTGCCTTGGCCTCCGGCTGCGCTTCATCGGCAGAAGCTGTTGGCTCCTCTTCAGCAGCTTGCGGCGGCATCACCGAAGCCACAATAGAATCGGGTGACGTAACCAGAGTCAGACCCTTATCGAGCTTGATCTCACCTGCGGTAAGACGGTCACCAATCTCCAGACCGCTGACGTCAACTTCAATGGAGGTTGGCAGGTCAGCTGGCAAACCTTCCACTTCCAGCTGCGTTTCCTGTGTCTGGAATACACCGCCTGCTTTGGAGCCGGCAGCAGTTCCCTGAAAATCAATCGATACACTTACACTGATCGGTTTGTTTTTGGAAATCTGCAAAAAGTCTACGTGCAGCAGACGACCGTTGCGCTCCTGCTGATCCTTGATCAGCACAGGAATCGTTTTGCCGCCCTCAACATTCAGGTTAAACATCTCGGAGCGGCCTGTGCGTGCTACTTTAAGCACTTCTTTCTCGTCCACATGTATGGCGGCGCCTTCTTGTCCCGGTCCGTATACAACGGCAGGAACTCGTCCACCTTGTCTTAACAGGCGCAGTGCTGCACCTTTCTTTTCTGTTCTTGGAGTTGCTGTAAGTTGAGCCATTTTTCCGTTGGATTTCATGATTGAACATCCTCCTTCAAGGGTTCCCTACTTTAATTTTGTTGGCAAGCTCTGCATCTTCTCTATTAGACCGGAATGGCCTTTTTTCGAAGGCCGTATGTTGGGCCATATCTATATTTACCCCAATGACCTCGCATCTAAAACATTAAACCGAAGATTTTTACCCTTTTTTTGTTATTTTACTCTTTTTTATGCACAAAAAAACAGCCGGAATTGCTTCCAGCTGTCAGATCACTCAAGCGCTATTCAGGTCATCATTGTCACGAGACTCGCGGATAATGTGCATCTCATCTGATCCGCTATGAACGTTAATCTGCACATCACCATCCTCAGGCGCGATATCCACATAGCGGTCTCCACACGTATCCTTGGCCTCCCATTCATTCAGGCGAATGATAAAGCCCAAATGATGCAAACCTGGAGCTACACGGAATCGCGCCTCAGCCCCACTGCCTGCCCGTTCCAAACGAAACGCACCATCCTGCATGCCTGTGCCCCATACCCAGACATCCCAGCCATCGTAACAGCGATCCTCTCGCTCATATCGGATGGTGATCACTCGCGACAGATGTCTGTGAACCGTTACATTATATACAGCCCGGACATTCCCGGCTTCTGCGATAATATGTGACGTGCCTGCCGTCACCCCTCTAACAAGGCCAGCATGGCTCACAGCCGCTATATCCGAATGTGAAGAACTCCAGCGGATATGTGCATCTGTCAGGGGCTGCCCGTATTGATCCAGCACCAGTGCCCGAAAACGACTGATTCGGGTCGTGTATAGTACCGATTCACCTACAATCTCGATTCGATCTGCAAACCGGGCCTCGACCTGCACCGTGCAGGACGCTGTGATCGGGCCGCAAACGGCCGTGATTGTTGCGGTGCCACGGGTCTTCGTATGCATCGTACCGTCGTTATCCATATGCACAATGTCCGGGTCGGACGAACTCCACAGCACGTGCATATTTTCCAATACATTTCCCGTACTGTCTCTCACAACGGCTCGCAGCTGCGTTATCTCCTGTGGTGCAAATACCCGCCGCGGAATGCCAATCTCCAGCCCAGCAGGTTCTGCCCCGATTGCATGCTCCTGATCATACAGGACCATAAGCGACCATCGTTCCACCTGAACCTCTCCTGTGACTGTCTCCAGTACGTCCGTGCCAGCCGTATGGTGGTTCACAACCACCTTCCATTCTCCCTCATGCAGGTGAATCGTCTGAGCCTCATCACAGCCGTTATAAATGATTATAATTTGATGCCACGAATCCCCGTTAGCCCCCTGCTCAAGCATATAGGCCACCACGTTTCCATCTGTACGAATAACGCGAAGATGCCTGCGCACCTGCTCTGCCTCCGTCATGCGAAATGCCGGATGTGTGCGCCGCAGATGAATTAACCCTCGATAATAGTCAAAGACAGGTCTGAAGCGCTCTTTATTCGCCCATGTTATCCTGTTCACTGCATCGCCGCTGCGATAGCTGTTATGGTCTCCGGCCTTGGATCTTAATATTTCATCTCCGGCATGCAGAAACGGTATCCCCTGTGACGTAAGCAGGATGCCGGAAGCAAGCAGCGAACGGCGAACCATCTCATTCTCCATCAGATGAGCTTCGTGCACATACCGATAAGCATCGGCTGCTTTCACCGCAGATTCTGCGCTGCCGCCGCCTATGGGCTGACCGTCTTTCCATACGGGAAAACCCAGATCATGACGCAAATCAAGGCAGGTTGCAATTTTATCCCATAGATTCAGGTTGTCATGAGCAGTTACATAATTAACGGTTTCAGCAGGAGAAGAGGCAAAATCGTCCAGCGCCCCCGCAGCACCCTGCATAATGGCATGCTCCTGACCCTCGGCTCCTGTAATGAATCCCCTGTCGCTGCCGTCACTGTCCCCCTTGATTGCACTGCGAAAATGATCGTTGAATACAGCAAAGCCCTGGCCTCGCTGCGTTCCTTTGAGGGTTTGGCGTGTCAGTGGAGAAGCACTGCCAGTCCAGGGCTCTCCATAGATCAGAAAAGCAGGATCAATCTGCTCTCTTAATTCACGGGTCAGTTCAATCATCGTATCCTGATCAATTAATGCCATCAGATCAAATCTGAACCCGTCAATATGATATTCCTCGGCCCAGTAACGTAATGAATCCAGAATATATTTTCGTACCATCGGGCGTTCTGTCGCCAGTTCATTGCCCACGCCGGAGCCGTTGCTGAGTGTACCATCCTCATAATGACGATAGAAGTAACCCGGGACAATTCGCTCAAAAGGGCCCTTTTCCACGCTATACGTATGGTTATAAACAACGTC
Organism: Paenibacillus sp. TC-CSREp1; assembly: GCF_050171015.1. NCBI lineage: Bacteria > Bacillati > Bacillota > Bacilli > Caryophanales > Paenibacillaceae > Paenibacillus > Paenibacillus sp. TC-CSREp1. The sequence goes on from NZ_JBNOKM010000013.1 coordinate 235,309, forward strand.
CAGTACGACACGCAGACCCTGCCTGTGCATCGACTGAATCATCGTTTTGAACTCACGGATGCGGACAGCGGGGTCGCGTGGATCGGTCGCATACGAACCTTCAGGCACATTGTAATGCTGCGGGTCATACCCCCAGTTGTAGGGGGCTTTGACATTGATATCAGGATTCGCAGCCGCCAGCTCGTTTACCGTCTGATAATCGGCGACAGGAAGTAAATGAACATGAGTAACACCGAGCTCGGTCAGATGGTCAATCCCGATCCGGTTGCCTGCCTGATCTGTAAGCCCGGTCGCTGTAAAAGCCAGATATTTCCCTTTATACGGAAGTTCTGCATAAGGATCAGAAGAGAAATCACGAACATGCAGTTCATAGATAATGGCATCAACGGGGTGCACAAACGCGGGCTTTACATCCTCATCCCAACCCTCTGGATGTGTATCACTCCAATTAATGATTGCCGTACGCTGTCCATTCGCTGTAACGGCTTTGCTGTACGGGTCTGCAACGATATGCTCTTGCTGATTATCATGAACGATACGGTACATATAAAAGTATCCTGCCCAGTCGCCCGCAAGCGTCGCCTGCCAGATGCCATCTGCATCACGGACCATCTCATATGCCCGCCCCTCATCATTCCCGGTTACAATCCCGAGTTCGTTATACTCACCTTCATTTTCGAAAATCAATATATGGACCAGCTGTGCTGTGGGTGCCCACAGTTTGAACGTACTCGCAGCACAGGTATAAGTTAAGCCAAGGTCGCTGCCTTCATAACGAAAAGAAGTCCATTCCGGCATCATGCCACCGCCTTTATATCCTTTAATTTCGTGTTTTCCCGATGTTACGAAGCGGGAAGCCATTTGTCAACCCGGGGTTGTCTGTACTGAACATATCGGTCAAAGCGACGTATTCGATGAGCGTTCATTGAGCATTCATTGAGCTTTCAATGAGCAATCGCTTTCATCTACAGCATATGTAAACAAGCGCTGTGGTTGACAGCTTCTGTACCTGTACAAACAAAAAAACACTCCCTCAAACCTGCAAGAGAGTGTCTTGACGCATAAGCGTATCATACATGTCTAATACAGTATCCTGTATATATTTTGGAACAGATATTACTCATGTACCGAATGAAATATCATACTGAATATAAAATGGTCATAGATAAACCTTTGACCTCAATCTTTTCACTTTCTCCGTAATGGCCGTTCTGACGATCTTGCACAGCACGAAGCGAATGTGCGTACACTCGTCCATCTTCAACAGCGACGTTCCATACCCCCGAAGGAATGGGAATGGAGCGAGTCCGCATAGCCGCATTATAGATCACTACTATCCGCTGCCATGTATCCTCCACCGCAGCACCTTGCAGCTCATAAGCAAGGAGTCCTTCTTCTTGATGCAAAAGACAAACATACTGCTCAATCGCTTCGCGTGTACGCAGGCGAAATGCCGGATGCTCCCGCCGCAGCTGAATGAGTCCCCGGTAGTAGTCGAACACCGGCTTAAACCGCTGTTTCTGTTCCCAATGGATCGCATTAACCATATCTCCGCTCTGATGGCTGTTCATATCCCCGTATTTACTGCGCAGCAGCTCGTCTCCGGCTGCAATAAGGGGAATACCTTGTGAGGTCAGTACAATGCCGTTCGCAAGCAGACAGCGCCTTACCGTCTCGTTCCCAAGTACATCATGCGGATCGACCTGAAGATAGGGATTGGCCTTCCTCACCGCCTCTTCGACGCTGCTGCAGCCCTTTAGGCTTCCATCCTCGTTATACTGCAGAAAACCCAGCACCTCCTGCAAACCCTGTGTTCGTGCAACCTTATCCCACAGATTGAGATTATCATGTACGGTTACATAATTAATCGTTTCGGATGGCGCTGCCGCAAAATCATGAATAGACCCTTGCACCCCTGTCCATAAATCGGCTGACTTCCCTTCTTCACCTGTCGCAAATCCTTTGCCGTCTCCATCACTATCCCCTTTAATAACGCCTCGGAAATTGTCATTGAATACTGCAAAACCTGCTCCACGCTGCGTTCCCTTCAAGGTCATCTCATCTGCCAGCGGAGATTCCAGCGCTCCCCAAGGTTCCCCGTATAACAGGATGGAAGGCGACACGCGAGTATGAAGCTCAGAGGCAAGCTGTTTCATCGTGGTTATATCCATCAGCCCCATCAGGTCAAAACGAAAACCGTCCACATGATACTGCTCGGCCCAGAATCGAACCGAATCGATAATAAACTTGCGAACCATCGCTCGTTCTGTTGCCACCTCATTCCCGGTGCCTGAACCGTTGCTATAGGTTCCATCTGCATGCTGGCGATAATAATAGCCGGGAACCAGCTTTTCAAACGAGCTGCCTGCTGTATCAAATGTATGGTTATAAACTACGTCCATAATGACCCCGATCCCTTTACGGTGAAGTGCAGCAATCATGGACTTGAATTCACGAATGCGTGTCTCGGGCTCGTCTGCACGTGATGCATACGAGCCCTCCGGCACATTGTAATGCAGTGGATCATATCCCCAGTTATAGTTGGAGGCATCATGCATATGACCATTTACACCTGCTTCATCTACCGTGGCAAAATCAAAAACAGGCATCAGGTGCACATGCGTAATGCCCAGTTCAGCCAGATGGTCAATGCCAAGTGTCTGACCTTCTTCATCACGCAGCCCCGTTTCCGTGAATGCCAGATATTTGCCTTTGTTCACGATGCCTGAGGAGGGATGAATGGAAAAGTCCCGAACGTGCAGCTCGTACAGCACAGCATCGGTGGCATGATGCAACTCCGGGCGCTGGTCCTCATGCCATGCTTCAGGATGGGTCTGCTCCATATCTACGATAACCCCCATCTCCCCATTCATGGTAACTGCTCGTGCATAAGGATCAACGGCTGTAGTTGAGGCTCCATTGGCAAAGGTGGGCCGGAACATATAACGATAACCTCGCCACTCCCCCGCTAGATCAAGAACCCACACCCCCTGCTCATTGGACTGCATCGGCATAACCTGCTGCTTCATTTGATCTGAATGTTCATCAGAGCTTTCGCCTGTTAGTGGCGGATATAGAAGAACCTGCATCTGAACGGCCGCTGGAGACCAAACCTTGAAAACGCACAGATTCTCTCCAAGTGTAACCCCGAGATCTTCTCCTTCATATACAGCAGTGATCTGGACTGAACTCGCTTTTTTGGCGGCTGGCTGTCTCTTCTTGTCGTCAATCATCATCGTTCTCCTCTCGGCGAGTTAAGTGTAATAAGCGTTTATAAAAAAAGGGCTCTTTACCCTTTATACCCGTTCTACGGATAAGCCATAATAGATTAGCTCAAAAAGAAGCAGCCGTGATGTATACTTCCATCACAGCTGCTTTCTCGCAGGTTTGATCCTGTTTTATTTACCATTCAGCTCTTTGTACGATGCCTCCAGTTCAGTAATGAGCTGGTCACCGCCTGCTTTTCTCCAGCTGGCAACTTCCTGTTCCCAGCCAGCATCATCAATTTTACCCATGATGTATTTAGTCTGTGCATCCCAGATCATCTGATCCAGTTCCTGACCACGCTCGGTGTAAATCTCCGAGGACAGGGTCAGTGCAGGGTTAGCGATGGCATACTGCTCATTTTCACGAGCCATCTTGGTTCCTTTCATGCCAATCGGAACATCGACCAGTTCAGGCACATTATATCCTTCTACGCTAAGCAGGTTATCCCGATACGGCTTGACCTCGCGCTGATACGCGTCGAAGTCTTTTAATTCCGTTTTGCCATCCGCTGTTTTGCTGTAATGTACATCAAGCAGCCCACGCAGCTGAAGCGTGCTAAGCTCCTCGTCCATCAGCTGGTCCAGGAATGTGAGCACTTTTTTGAGCTGCTCTTCATCCTGTACAGAGGCTTTAGGAATGACCAGCATGCCGTAGTTTCCTGGCTCACCCGCAATGCGAATGCCTTGCGGTCCCTGGAATGGTGCTACGTCAATAATTCCTTCCGGTGCATTCGGTGTAAGACGCTGCTGAGAGGATTTTCCGTTCTGGGCCACACCGTTCAGCTTCATGGCAACGAGCCCTGAATCCATTTTTTTGTCCGCATCGGAAGGGTCGAGTGCAGGGAAATCACTGTTAATCAGCCCCTCATTAAACAGACGCTTGAACAGCTTCATCGTATCCACATATTCGGTGGTCAGAAATTCCGGGGTCAGTTTGCCAGCATCATCCACACCCCATTTGTTAACTCCGCCAATGCTTACAGCAATCCGGGTCAGCGGTGAGGAGACGCCCTCATTATACTTTTTGAACAGCAGCGCACCGTACGTATCTTCCTTGCCATTGCCATCCGGATCATCCTTGCGAATCGCACGCATCACCTCATACCAGTCATCCAGCGATTTCGGGACATCCAGCTTCAGCTTGTCAAACCAGTCTTTGCGATACACGATCGCCGTCCGGCCGATATCCCGGAAGTTCGGGATGCCGTAGATTTTGCCCTCAATCTTGATATTGTTGAAATGAGCCTCGGACTGGGCAGACAAGTTCTTGTAGTCTTTCAAATAAGGCCCGAGCTCCCAGAACAGCCCTGTCTTCGCTGCATTAAATGTAGTAGGCACATAATTGACACGCATAATCGTTGGCATCTCCCCTGATGCCACCATCACATTCACCTTGTCATCAAACGCCGACTGTGGAATCCACTGCACGTTTACATCCGTGTTGGTATATTCCTCAATCTTTTTCTCAATCGCATTTTCCTTGGCGGGCACATCTCCCACCTGCATCAATGAAATGGAAATAGGCAGCTTGCCTCCTTCTGCAGCCGGAGCCTTTTCTCCCCCGCATCCTGCCAGCAGTCCGGCAGACATCGCACCTACAATAACGAAGCTTCCTATGCGAAGCATAGCATTATTCTTTGAAATTCCTGGACCTTTTGGACTCATGAACCATCTCTCCTTTTGGATAAGCCTATTGTTCAGCGATCTTGCCCTCATCCCCACTCATAGATGCCTTCAACCTCAAAATGTATGCGTTATCATAAATCTCGGAAGAAAAGAACCAGCGTTATGCCAGTTCCATCTCTACCCCTGCCAAAATAAACGGAGCAACCGATTTCGGATCATTGATGCGAATGGATTCGGTCACATAGTATTCGTAAGACCCGTCACGGTAAGGCGTTCCCCCGAGTCCCGCTCCCCCGTTGCACTGTGTCAGGGAAAGCATGCCCTCCTGATCCGTTTGCAGCAGATGCTGCAGCAGACCTTGATACCCTTTTTCCGCAATCGCTTTGAACTTGCCGCTCAAGTAACCTTTGCGCACACCCTTCGCCAGAGCATAAACGAACATCGACGTACCCGACGCCTCCAGATAGTTCCGCTCACGTCCCGGCTGATCGAGCAGATGCGGCCATAACCCTGTCTGCTGATCCTGTACATGTACAAGTGCATTGGCAAGCCGCTCGAAAATGCCGATAATCTGTCCGCGCTGTTCATGATCCACTGGCAAATAGTCCAGCGTATCTACAACGGCCATCACATACCAGCCTACTGCCCGGCTCCAGACATGCGGGGAGCATCCTGTCTCGCCGGAGCTCCAGCGCTGCTCCTTGCTCTCGTCCCAGGCATGGTACAACAAACCGCTGCGTGCATCACGTGTGCGCTCTTCGACCAGCAGCAGCTGCAGGGCAGCCTTGTCAAACCACTTCGCTTCACCATTCACTGCCCCGTATTGGGTCAGATACGGTGTTGCCATGTACAATCCGTCCAGCCACATCTGGAACGGATAAATCTTTTTGTGCCAAAATCCACCCTCACGGGTGCGCGGCTGTCCTTTAAGCTGGGTCATCAGCAGCTCGGAAGCTTTGCGATACTTCTCCTCTCCCGTTTTCTCCAGCAGGAAAAACAGTGATTTCCCCTGATTAATCTGATCCAGATTATATTCCTCAATTGTATAGGAACGAATGGAGCCATCCTCCTGAATATAGAGGTCCATCAGCTCCTTGATGTAATCAAAATATCTCTGCTCACCTGTGGTCGCGTACAGCTCCTCCAGTGCTTTCAGCAGACAGCCGTTCTCATAATGCCAGGTGGAATACAGCTCATGACTGCGATAACTCTCCATAAACTGGTCGGCCATGCGCATAGGTGTATGTTGCAGCGTTTGCTTCATGCTTCATCCTCCGATTCTGCTCTTTATTGAGCCTGCTTTTTATAGTCCTCGGCGTATTCCTCACGGATTTTGTCTCCGCCAGACTTGGCCCAGTTCTCTACTTCCTTTTCCCAGCCGCTTTGATCGATCTTGCCCATAATGTACTTGGTTTGTGCATCGGCAATCATCTGATCCAGGTCTGCTCCGCGATCACCGTATGTTGGTGAATACAGCGTTAATGCAGGGTTCGGCACGGCATGTTCAGCCAGCTCCTTCACCAAGGCTGTTCCCTTCTCTCCAAGCTCCGTATCCTTCAGCTTAGGTACGTTGTAACCCTCTACATAAGGGAAGTTATCACGATAAGGCTTTACTTCACGCTGGAACGCATCGAAGTCACTCATCTCGACTTCATTGTCACTTAACTTGGTGTAATGCTTTCCTTCCACACCCCGCATCAGCAGTGTAGCCATCTCCGGGTCCATCAGTTTGTCAATGAAAGCAAGCAGGCTTTTCAGCTCTTCTTCCGATTTTACCGTTGCTTTCGGGAATGCCAGAATGCCGGAGTTGCCTGTCTGTCCAGCTACACGGTCGCCATTCGGCCCTAGCAGACCCGCAATATCAACAACGCCGTCCGGGTTGTTTTTGGACAAACGCTCCTGCTGGCTTTTACCGTTCTGGGCCACACCAACACGCATGCCCACAACGCCGGAATCGTACTTTTTCTCGGCTTCGGTCGAATCAAAAACGGCAAAGTCCTGGTTGAGCAGCTTCTCTTCATACAGTCGTTTCAGCAAATCCATTACCTGTTTATATTCGGGTGTCATGAATTCAGGTGTGAAGCTGCCATCGCTTTCCACCTTCCACTTGTTCGGAGCACCGAAACTTACACCGAGACGTGTCGTGAAGGAGTATTGATCCTCGTTATACTTTTTAAAAAGCATTAATCCAAAGGTATTGTCCTTACCGTCTCCATCCGGGTCAGAGGTCGCCAACGTTTTGATCGTGTTGTACCACTCATCCGGTGTCGTTGGCACTTTCAGATTAAGCTTGTCGAACCAGTCTTTGCGGTATATAACCGTTGCCCGTGCAATATCAGAAAATACCGGTACACCGTAGATCTTGCCGTCAACCTTGATGTTGTCAAAGAAACGCCCATTCTGGGCAGAAAGGTTTTTGTAATCGTTCAGCAATGGCCCCACTTCCCAGAACACATCATTGCGCATTGCACTGGTCACCGTGGGGTTATACTGCACCTTGACGATTTTGGGCATATCGCTGGAGGCAATCATGACATTGATTTTGTCATTGTATGCAGAAGCGGGAATCCACTGGATATCCAGCTTGGTATTGGTGTACTCTTCAATCTTTTTCTGTACCTCGTTGCCCTTGCCTGGCACATCACCCACCTGTGCAATAGCGATGGATATGTTCTGTACGCCACCCTCGGCAGCCTGACCCTCATCTGATCCGCATCCTGCCAGCAAACCGCCCACTAACGCCAGTGTGCTCAAGGCAGCTACGGCTTTCTTTTTCACTGCTCTCATTTCATGAAAACCTCCCTTTGGATATACAGTCACACTTTATTGAAATATTTCAATCCAATCTCAATCCGTCTCACTTCATTGACCCGATCTCACTTCATTAGTACATTCTCAATCCAGCACCATTAACCTTTGACCGAACCAAGCATCACTCCTTTGGCAAAATGCTTTTGCAGGAATGGATACACCAGCATAATCGGAATCGTAGAGAACACGATAACGGCCATACGAATTGTCAGCGGCTGAATTTCGGTTTCTTCAATGCTCGTATCACCGATCCGGCTTTGTGCCAGTATGACGATCTCACGCAGCCAGACCTGAACAGGCCACTTCTCACTATCGTTAATATAGATAACGGCACTGAAAAAGCTGTTCCAGTGTGCCACGGCGTAAAAGAGGGAGAAGGTAGCCATCGCTGGCATCGACAGCGGCAGCACAATGCGGAACAATACGCCAACATCGTTACAGCCATCAATCTTCGCTGCATCTTCCAGCTCATCCGGGATGGCCTGGAAGAAGTTTTTGAGCACGATCAGGTTGAACGCACTGATCGCCGTTGGCAGCATCAGGGACCATAGCGTATCGGTCAGATGCAGAGACTTAACGACAAAGTACGTTGGAATCATACCGCCGCTGAACAGCATCGTGAACAGCACACCCAGCAGAATCGGCTGGCGTCCGCGCAAATATTTTCTGGAGAGCGGATAAGCCATAAGCGACGTAAACAGCAGGTTAATCAGCGTGCCGACCACGGTAATGTATACCGACACGCCCAGGCTGCGAATCAAGGTGTCCGTCGAGAAAATGTAACGGTATGCCGCCAAAGAGAATTCTTTTGGGAAAAGGATAAATCCTCCCTTGGCTACTTCATGCGGGCTGGTAAAGGACACAGCCAAAATATAAATGAACGGGATTACGGTCACAATGCCGATGAGCAGCAGCAACCCATGATTCACAAAATCAAAGATCCGGTTGCCCCATGTTTTATCCTGTTGCATCTGAATGTTCACTCCTGTCTGATGAAAAACGTCTGCTGTAATGCATCAATAGACGCCTTCCTCCCCGAATTTTTTGGCCAGCGTATTCGCACCAAGCACCAGCGCCAGTCCGACAATCGACTTGAACAATCCGACGGCAGCACTGTAGCTGTACTGTGCCTGAGTAAGACCTTTGGTGTACACGTAAGTATCAAATACCTCGCCCACATCACGATTGGTCGGTGTCAGCATCAGGAAGATCTGTTCAAAGCCTGTGTCCAGGAAGTTGCCCAGACGGAGAATTAGCAAAATAATGATGGTACTGCGAATCGCAGGCAGCGTAATATGCCAGGTCTGACGCCAGCGGTTAGCACCGTCGATCCGTGCAGCTTCGTAGAGCTGTGTATCTACACCAGAGAGTGCGGCCAGGAAGATGATCGTGCCCCAGCCTACCTCTTTCCAGATGGATTGACCTACAATCATGGACCGGAACCATCCCGGCTCAAGCAGGAAAGCTATTTTTTGCCCCGTCAGATTATAAAGCAGTTCATTAATGGCGCCGCCTTCAGTCGTGAAGAGCATGTAGAACACACCAACAACAACGACCCAGGAAACAAAGTGTGGAACGTAAACCAGCGTCTGTACAAATCGTTTGAACCGCTCCCGCCGAACCTCATTCATCATCAGTGCAAGTACGATTGGCAGTGGAAAAAAGAAAACCAGATTATAGATAGCAAGCAAAAACGTATTTCGGAACAACGTCCAGAACTGCGGTTCACCGAAGAAACGCTGGAAGTGTTTGAAGCCTACCCAATCACTCCCCAGGATACCTTTGTACGGTGTGTAATCCTGAAAAGCCATCGTAATGCCATACATCGGTATGTATTTGAAAATAACAAAGTAAAGCACTCCCGGAATGAGCATGATATACAGCCACCGGTTTTTGATGATGTCCCTCCACAGCAGATTTTTGTCACTGCGGGTAGCGGGCCGTGTCCGAGCCGCCGTTTCGGCTTTCATAGTGTCTTCCTCCCCACGTTGGAAACGATTACAAAAGATCACTTCCTGAATTCATGTCTCCATTGTGGCTGATAATCGAATCACTGGCTATCGTCTCGTTTTAGCCTCTTGTTTATGCTTATGTATCAAGGGTTAGAGCGTTTTGGGGCCAGCTGGATGCACACCAAATGAACTGCTTTCAACCTGCATATTCCTCGTTTAACTCTGGTGTATAAGCATGAAGCAGCCTTAGATAAATCCAGCTTATGTGCAAAAAAGCCTGTCTGCCATGGCGGGCAGAGCAGGCCTTGTTTTTACCGCTGCTGCTCCCGGTACTTGCCGGGAGTTGTTCCTGTTATTTTGCGAAAGGTACGGATGAATGCCGTTGGATTGGTATAATTCAATTTTTCTGCGATTTCTGCGATTTTCAGATCCGTCGTCTGCAGCCATGTTTTGGCTTTTTCCATACGGTACTCGGCAAGATATTCGGTAAAATTCACCCCTGCTTCCTTCTTGAAAACCCGGCTCAGGTAGACGGGATGGAAGTTCAGTTCTTCCGCACAAGCCTCCAGCGACAAATCCCGATCATACCGCTCCTCGATCAATCGAATCATCCGGCGAGCGATATTCATGTACTGAGACTCCTCCTGCTCCCTCCAGAAACGAATGACAGGCTGAAAGAGTCGCTTGCGGAACCAGTTTGTCATCTCATCCAGGGTGGACAGCTTGAGCAGGTAAGCCATGGAAGCCTTCTCCCCCAGCACTTCGGCAACATCTCCCCCCTGCTCCTGCACCAGCTGATATACCCGGGACAGCAGCTGAACCATAATGACGGGATATTCACTGAAATGAAGCTTTTTATCTGCCAGCAGACCTAAATATTGCGTGAAATACATATCTGTTTTCTCCTCGTCCCCCTGCTTGAGCGCTGAAGCCAACTGATCTTCAATCATTCGCAGCTGGGTATAGAGCGCAGCCTCCATCTGACCTCTCGGTTGAATGTCCTCATAGTGCAAAATAATCCGGCTTCCGAGGCTGACTCTGCCCTGCAAAGCCTCTCTGCTCTCCTGATACGCTCTCGGCGTAGCTCCAATGCTGGAATACGCTCGACTGATGCCTATACTTACGGGCAGGTTCAGATAGGTCACAACCCGCTCACGTATCCAATCGGCCTGTTTATGCATCCACTCCTTCAGTTGCACCTCATCATTCAATGATGACGCAAGCACGGTGACCTGTGCATCATCCAGCATGACCGGTGTGAAGCGAATTTTAGAAGGCAGCAGCTCACCGACTATATTATTCACCGCAAACAGCAGCAGGTCTCGGTCCTTCTCCTCATACCTCGTACCTTCCAGAGTATCAATCTGCAGCATGAGCACACCCAGATGTGACCAGCCGGTTGGAAAATCGTATAATTCCCCCTGATATCTGAAATCCTCTTCCGATATTTTGCCTGTCAGCAGCTTGGTCATAAAGAACTCCTGCAGATGCACATGCTGCCCCTTCATCTGCTCGCGCATCGTTTGCTCCGAGCTGAACAGGGTAGACAGGCGTTCCTCGATGTAAATAAACTCATCCTGACGCCGCCCTGCTGGAGGGAGAGGTGAATCCAGGCCCTTGGTAAATTGCAGCAGTCTGGAGATGGGTGAGTACATACGCCGGCTGCCATATATCGCTACAAGCCCTGTCACACATAACATGATTAACGTAGCCACACCGGTGACTACGGCAATTTTCTGCGATTGGGCCGTAATCTGCCCCAGAGAGACCACAGATACATATAACCAGCCATTAAATGGTGACTGCCTATAACTGACTGCTACAGGTTTGTCTTCTACTTCTGCACTGAAGAAACCTTGCGATTCACCTGACATCTGAACCTTCTCTTGTATGTTTTTGTTCAGTTGATCGTACTTGCTGCCATAATTGGTATCGTTCAAAAAATATTGCTGGTCCTGGTCCAGCACGTACAGATCACCGGAATTCGGATTCCGGCTCAGAAAGCTGCTGAGCTCTGCATCCGCAATATCAATGACAAGAAACCCCTTCGGTTTGACATTGGTCGGCACCATCGGAATTTTAAAAACCATGCTCACAACGTTATCGGAAGATATCAAGGTTGGAGGTTGGGCCTGTTCCGTCAAAGCCTCGCCCATGCCTGCCGATACGGGCACGCTCTCTTTGGCTGAGCTTTTATTTTGAGTCACCCAGAACAAACTGTTGGTATATGTAAGATAAGTGCCAATCCGATCTCGAATGCTGAAGTCACTCAGTTTGCCAAATGAACGCATCGATACAACCCAGTCTTCGTCCAGATTCACAAGATATGCCTGATCAATACTTGTCACCGCCTGCAGGTTGTTAAACCCCGAGGTCAGATCACGAATCTCCTGAAATTCGCTGCTATCCAGCGGTTGCTTCATCGCCCGCAGCACCAGTGGTGAATTGACGTACTGTATCGAGGATAACTGTAAACTTCGTAATACTTGCTCCACCCTCATCTGGGTCTGATGCAGTATTTGAAGATTGCTCTCTCGCACCTTCTGTTCGATATCCCGCGAAGCAATCGTATAGGAGACGGAACCAATTACGATGACTGGCAAGGCCCCAAGAATCATGGTAAAGCAGAGCAGACGCAATAGATATTTAGGCAAGAAGAGCATCTCCCTTTTAATAAAATCGCTTTCATTGGATTAAATTACTATTGTTATTTTAAAACCCAAACATAATCAAGTCCACATCTTTATTACGATTGATTGACTTTGAAGTGATTTCCAGTTTATATTACATGTATATTCCTCAGGTTGAAGGAGAGATTTTGATGTCGGTGAGCGTTCTTAACTAATCAAGTTTCATATTCAGGAGTTTGGCCTTTCATGACGCTTGTGCCTTATGGCATACGTGTATTTCATGATGCGCCAGAGCCCTGTACTTAGTTAAGAACAGCGGAAATCAAACATCGCCTCCGGGATTGCCAATGTCCGGGTCTATTTCCGCGCTGTGTTCAGCGCGGATTTTTTCATTATAGGCCCATAGTGGACTCTGCTTTCCCATACATTCCGGGCGGAGAATGACGTTTGTTCATTCTCCGCCCTTTTTGTGTTTTCCATGAGGGATATTGGCAACACAACACCCCCAAAACGATTTTAAGGAGAGATTTAGACATGAATCCTGATCAAAACCAGAATCATAATCAGAACCAGAGCCTTGCAACAAATATCAAAAATTCAAACGAACAAACCCTGACCAGTCTGGGCTTCCAGCATGTTCAAAAACATGTTGCAGACTGTGCCCTCTCGTACCTGGGCAAACGTTATGCCAGAGAAATGCAGCCGATGACCGATGCCCGCCAGATCCAGATACGACTAAACGAAACCGCAGAAGCCGCCGCTCTCGTCCGTCTCGGAGCAAGTGTACCCATTCCTTCGCTCGACGGTATGGAGACGATTATGGACCTGCTTGGAACAGGTTACCTGTTCAGTGAACGTGATTTTAGTCATCTGGTGCAATTTCTCCGCAGCAGCGCACAACTCATGAAATACATGGAAAGCAAATCCGGCATTGCTCCCCATGTTAGCGGTTATGCGGCTTCCATGATGCTAATGGAACCACTGCTCAGTGAGATCGAACGCTGCATCCATCATGGAAACATTCAGGATCAGGCGAGCAAAGACCTGGCTCGTATTCGAAAAAAGATGAGCGTGACGGAAGAGCGCATGAAACGAAAGCTGGATTCCCTCGTTAACCAACACCGTTCGATCATGCAGGAGCAGGTCGTAAGCCAGCGTAATGGAAGAAATGTATTACCGATCAAAAAAGAATTCCGCAAGCATGTCAAAGGCGCTGTGCTCGACGAATCGGGCAGCGGGCAAACCGTATATATTGAACCTGCCGAGCTGACAGGTCTGCAGATGGAGCTTACCTTATTGCAGGCCGAGGAATCCAGAGAGGAAATGAAAATTCTTGGTGACCTGACCTCCCTCACCGAATCGTACAGCCGTGAAATTACACTGAATACTGAAACGATAGGCGTTCTGGATTTTCTGTTTGCCAAAGCCAAATATGCAGCGGCTATAGACGGACGGCCTGTACAAGTGAATACCTGCGGTAAGGTACAGTTGCATCGAGCGAGACATCCCCTGATGGGGCCGTCCATGATCCCGCTTGATTTTTCCATCGGATATACGTACACCTCTCTCATCATTACAGGTCCGAACACTGGCGGCAAAACCGTTGCACTCAAAACATTGGGGCTGCTGACGCTGATGGTGCAATCCGGACTGCTTGTTCCCGTAGATGAAGGTGGCGAGATGGCAGTATATGATCAGATTGCCGTCGATATCGGTGATGGTCAGAGTATGGAGCAAGCGCTGAGCACATTCTCGGCGCATATTCGGAAAATGATTGCGATTCTGGAGCAGGCCAATCCTTCAACTCTTGTGCTTATTGACGAGATGGCGTCAGGTACTGATCCCGGAGAAGGGGTCGGACTCTCTATAGCCATGCTGGAGGAACTGCACAGTCGCGGAGCAACCGTTGTGGCTACAACACATTTCGGGGAAATTAAACATTTTGCCGCAGCCACACCCAGTTTTGAAAATGCACGTATGGAGTTCGATACGGTCACGCTCCAGCCTCTGTATCGCCTTCGGATCGGGGAAGCCGGCGAGAGCTACGCTTATTCCATCGCCCTGAAGCTGGGCATGCCTGAGCATATTATCCATCGCTCCAAATGTGTAGCGGGTAAAGCTGCTTTGACAGAAAGTGCTGTACACGTTGCTCCAAAGGAACCGCAGCTGCAATCGGATGGCGAAGCGCACACTCCAGCAACCGCTTCTAATAAACGAGCTGATTCTGCCGAACATAATGTCCCTGTGGAGGAGGATATGAGTCCTGCCGAGGCTGTCGTTCCTAAAGAGCATACAACTCTCAAAATGCATGCGGCTATTCAAGAACACCATGTTCCTAAAGCCTATAATGCGCATACTACTGTCCCAAATGACACTACGGCATCTGCTGCGCAACATTCTTCACCAGCTGATACTGCGCCAAAGAACAATGACACTTCCGGCTCTAATGTCTCGCCAGCTCGTGCTTTTCGTAAAGGGGATCGTGTCTATGCGGCCTATTTGGACCAGGCGGGTATTGTAAGTGAAGAAGAGGACAATCGAGGTCAGATTGGGGTCATGATCCGGGGACGCAAGCTGAAAATTCATAAGAAACGCCTGCGGCTGCACATCTCTGCGGATGAGCTGTACCCGGGTAACTACGATCTGGACATTGTGCTGGAGACGAAAGAAAACCGTAAAAAACGCAAGCTGATGGGGCGCAAGCATATTGAAGGGCTGCAAATTGAATTGCCACCAGAGGAATGAGGAAGGGGATGAGCCCCTTCACGTTCATTTCCCGTTAACTTGTACCGCAATCAAGCCAATGATCTATGGAAATACGGTGTATGAGCGCTTGTATTTGTTATACTGGAATGAACAAGAATACCGCTGGTGGCGGGAATAGATGAATGCAAAGATAGATTAATGTCCAGATATCAGATGCAGGTAAGATAGATGTATGATGAACAATGAATGGTAGCTTTATGGCTGTATCGATGTATGGTTGGGATGAATTCGTAATGTATGGATGAATGGCTAGTAGGAATGCATTGGTAGATGGATGGTTAGATGCGTCGGTAGATGGATGGCTAGATGGATGAGATATGTATGAAAGTAGGAATGTTTGGGTAAATGTGTTCATCAGTGAATGGTGGAAGTATAGATGAGCAATACAGCAACGGGTTGGGTATGTAGAACAAGGAGGAACAATATGAAGGATACACAGGACAGTAATCACAGCAATCAAAGTAAAACAAATGCGGTCAACGAGCTTGCATGTCCACTTTGCGGAGAAAGCAACGGTTGTTCCTACGCTGCAGGCAAGCCACATTCAGAGTGCTGGTGCAATGAAGCCTCTTTCCCTGAAGGTGTGTTTGAGCGCATTCCGGCTGAGCAACGCCGCAAATCCTGCATTTGTCAGCGATGTCTGGATAGCCACGTACGTGAACAGGTATAGCTGTAGCGCAAACTAGCGAGTAAATTAGATCGGCTGAGGTCGCAAAGGTCGCTGGTAACATAATTAAATGTAACTTGCGGAACGACGCTGAGCCGCAATGCTCCAACTTCATCGTCCAGGCACATTACTGTCCAAGGCTAACGATTCGTGTACAGGTATAACTGTGGCGCAAACTCGCGAGTAAATTAGATCGGCTGAGGTCGCAAAGGTCGCTGGTAACATAATTAAATGTAACTTGCGGAACGACGCTGAGCCGCAATGCTCCAACTTCATCGTCCAGGCACATTACTGTCCAAGGCTAACGATTCGTGTACAGGTATAACTGTGGCGCAAACTCGCGAGTAAATTAGATCGGCTGAGGTCGCAAAGGTCGCTGGTAACATAATTAAATGTAACTTGTGGAACGACGCTGAGCTGCAACTCTCTAACATCTTCGTCCAGTCACATTACTGTCCAAGGCTAACGATTCGTGGAGACGTTATTTCGTTGATTTCAGGCCATTCTCAAACCTAACGATTCTGATGTTGCTAGAATAAAAAGTGGACACCCGTTAACGGACGGAAGGATAATAAGAGGAACGGAGGTGTGTCCACATGGGA